>JAILGS010000083.1 GCA_024696615.1 Lachnospiraceae bacterium | reverse complement strand
GAATAAAGATTAAGAAGAAAGGAGGAGTGCATATGCTTCAGATGGCCAAATTATATGCTACCAGAGCGAAGAATCATTTTCTTAATACCTTCCAGGATAATGCGGGAATGGGTGTGATCGAAGTGATCTTAATCATCGTGGTACTGATTGGACTTGTGGTGTTATTTAAGGGCCAGGTAACCACCCTGGTGAATGATTTGTTATCCAACATGTCCAGCGCAGCTAAGAAAGTGTAAGACTAGGGAGGATTCCCCCGCCTTGTTGGTGGGGGAGGAATACTCCTGGTGACAGGAAATGTTGGGAGGAGTGGAATGCTGGGAAGGAGAGGAATGATTGGAAGGAGAGGATTGATGGGAAGGCGCGGAATCTGTGGAATGGGTGAAAAGCGTGGAATGCGAGAAAAAATTCAGAGGATGGATAATCGTGGTCAGGTAACGATTCTGGCAGTTCTTATGCTATCGGTGCTTATCATTCTCTTTCTTACCATGATTATCTCCGAAGTGCAGATGGGAGCCAGATTAAAGGCCAATAGTGCTACCAATCTTGGAGTACAGAGTCTCTTTTCCCATTATTCAAGACCGCTGATGGAACAGTATGAGGTCTTTGGGGGAGTGATTCAGGATGAAAGTCAGATGACAAGTCTTCTGTATCACTATATGAAGAAGAATTGTAATCCCAAGGAAAATTCTAGTGCCATCCTTTTTGATCCCATGAATCTTCGCTTAAAAAAACTTACGATTCAGCAGGTGAAGTATCTTACGGATGAGGATGGAAAGTACTTCTACGACGAAGTCGTTAGCTATATGAAGCTTGGGATGTTTACGGACAATCTTAGTATTCATTTGCCGAGGATGTTGGAAATCCTGGAGCAGGAGGTGGCGGAGGAAGTAAGCGCGGATCTAAAAAAGAGGCAAAAAGAGGCAGCAGCCATTGATGGTAAGATCCTAAAGCTTCTTTCCTATGTGGAAGGCATTAAGACCAATTCCACGGGAATTTCCCAATGGTTTGGGAAGTATTCCGGAGAGCGATTTTTTGTAAAGAGTCTGGCATGTGGAGGAATTTCCCAACAAGCGGTGGGAGTTAGCCAAGAGGAAATCTATGAAGCCGTGCGGCCCCATTATGTGGATGTTATGGGGGAATTGGAGGGGCTTTATGGAGCCATCGGGGAGATTGAATATACCTACTATGATCCGCCCACCAAGGGAACTTTTGATCCCTCGCCCCTTACTTCAGGGGTGGATTCCATCCTTTCAGAATTTTCGAATGCAGGCACCATGATTGATAAGTCCCTTCGGTTATTGGATGAAATCGAAGGAGATCTTGGGGTGTTAGCGGGACATCTTGAAGAGTCCAAGGCATTACTGGAAGAACACCGGGGGGAGATGATGGAGGAGTGGTGTGAGTCCTTCTCCCAGGAATATGAGGAGTTATCCGGATATGTGACGGGGGAAGCCATCCGCCTGTGCAATCTACAAGAAGTGCGGCAAAAACTTGTCTCCTGTAAGGAATGCCTTCCGGGAATGGAGGCAGCAGTTTCTTCCATCGGGGATGCGGCCAGTGACATTGGGAGTCTTGGAAATGCAGCGAACGCTATTGCTTTCGCCAAAGCCACCTGTGCTTCCTACCCGGGAGCAAGCCTTGTATTTTCCTATGAGGGGTATATCCGCAGTAATGGGGAAGGCATGGGGGTAATCGAAAAGATTCAGACCATATTGGAGCATAATATGGTGAAGCTGGTGCTTGGGGAGGATGCGAAGATTTCGGAGAAGAAACTTTTAGTCAAGGATCTAACTAGCATGACCATGGGAATTTCTAAGAAAAATACCGGAATCATGGATCTTTCCACCTTAACCCCGGAGGGAATGTATCATGAATTCCTTTATAACCGGTATCTTTCCATGTATTTTACCAACTACTGTAACCAGAAAGAAAGTGGAATGCTTTCCTATGAATTCGAATACATTCTCGTGGGAAATACGAAGGATGAGAAAAATCTTCAGGAAGTGATCAAGCGCTTGGTAAACCTGCGGTTTTTGGCGGATTATGTGTATCTTATTACGGATGTGCCAAGAAAGAAGACCTGCGAAGAGATTGCCACGGTGTGTCTTGGTTTTACGGGAGTTCCTGCGGTGATCTGGCTTGGAAAGCATCTTTTAATGCTAGCCTGGTCCTATGGGGAGGGCATTAATGATGTGAAGATTTTAATGCAGGGTGGCAAGGTGGATTTTGCTAAAAGTGATGCCACTTGGAAGACCACGCCACAGTCCTTACTGGAACAAAAAGTGGAGGGCAGTACAGACTCGGATCCCACAGGGCTTTGTTATAAGGATTATCTGGCCTTGTTAGCATTTCTTATGGATCCTACCACCAAGATTTATCGCACCATGGATATGGTGGAAAGTAATCTGATCGCCACGGGGCATGAGCATGCCAGGTGTTATCGCTATCTTTACGGAGTGTCCGGAAGTGCCAGTTACAGCTATTACCGGGATCAGTATGAATATGTACAGGAATTTGATTATTGCTATGAATAATGGATTTTAGGAAGAAAGGAGGTGCCTTAGAATGCCCTTTTGTCGAGGTCAGTCTGCGAATTTATTCGTTCTCTCACCTTATAACAACACAACATCTTTTCTTTGGAGTTTATCCAACAAAAAAATTATAAAGAAGGAGGAAAACTCGATTAAACACTCCTCTCCCGCGGGGGAAAACACGGGAATATGCTCTGTTCTTACGAGTAATTCTGTCTTTTTGACCTTCGGTAAGAGGGTATTCTTGGACATCGAAGGAAGGAGGAAGGAGGTGCGTCATGCCGGTTCCATGACCTTGGAAGCCGCCCTTGTGCTTCCCATCTTTTTCTTCTTCTGCCTGACCTTTCTTCGCATATTAAATTTATTAAGTTTTGAGAACCGTGTGACGGAGGAAATGTATGACACGATCCGTGCGGTTTCGAAGATCGAATATACGAAGGAATCCACGGCTTCTCCCCTTCTTGCAGCGCAGCTGGTGGGGGCTTCGGTTGGAAATGACCGGGCTAAGGCCATTGGAGTACTTGGAGGAAGTTATGGAATGCTTCCGGTGGAGTCGGACTTTTCCGGGGAGGATATGGACTTTCGATTGCAGGAAGTGGTATGTAATCCATTTGCCATGATTCTGGTAAGGCCACTGGCCTGTAGACAGACGGCCTATCTTCGCAAATGGATTGGGGATGCGGACGATGGGACTTATAGTAGTGGGGACCTAACAAGTTCTTCGGAGCTTGTATTTATCACCACGTATGGGGAAGTGTACCATCGGGATGCTTCCTGCAGTTACTTAAATCCCACGGTGACACCGGTGGCTTTTTCCAGGATTGGGACCTATCGCAGTGTGGATGGCAGGCGCTATGGCCCCTGCGAAGTGTGCGGCGCCAAAGCTGGAGGCACGGTGTACATTACGGATTATGGGGAATGCTACCACAGTACCAGAAACTGTCTTGGAATCAAGCGGGGCATTATGTGTGTGGAGCTTTCGAGTATTCCGGGGTGGAAGCCCTGTAGTAAATGTGGAGGTGGTCACGGATGAATACCATAGAGGCCTGTGTGATTGTTCCCCTGTTTTTTTGGATGTCCGTCTGGATTGTGATTACTGCGGTGGAATGCCACGATGAATGTGTGATTCGAGCTGAAGACAGTAAGATGACCATGCATGCGGAGTTTCATGGACAGAAGAAGGGGGATTATGACAAGGAAGAGCTTAAAACCTATGCGCAGGAAAGTAATGAACTTCTGCAGGAGATGGTATTAAGGGCAGAGTCTGCAGAGTCCTTAGTAACCCTGACGGAAGGCGTTTTATATATGAAAGGCTCGTATGGTTCTACGGGGAAGAATAATCCGGTGGATTATGCGAGAACTTTCGATGCGGCAAAACATTTGCTCGAAGAGAAAGAATAAGAATATGGGAGAAGGTTGAAGATGATGGATGCGAAGATCATGAAGGATTTAAATGGAAAGCAGTTATGTATTGTGTCCGAGCAGGTGACGGGCAGCGGGTATGAGCTAAAGATGTTCGAATATAACCAGGTGCAGGGGTTTCTTGCGTTAAGTACGGCGCGGATTAATAATTGGATAAATTATCAATACAAGGTGGGGGATTATGAGGCCTTAGAGGATGTGTTCTATCATCAGGAGATGGATCTTACGGATGTGAAAAGCCTCTTTTTAGCGATTTCCAAGGCAATTGTGGAGGCGAAGGAATATCTTTTAAATGTGGATTCGATTTTGTTAAATCCCCAATACATCTTTCGCCAGGGGGAGGAGTATTATTTTTGCTATTATCCGATTGCAGAGAAGAATTTTCAAAAGAATCTGCGGGAGTTAATGGAATATGTACTACAGCACCTTAATCATGAGGATCAGACGGGGGTTTTGCTAGCTTATGGGCTGTATCAGAAAATTTTACGAAATGATTTTACCATGGAGAGCCTTATGCAGGATTTCTATGCGAAGGAGGACAATCCGAAGCTATTCTTCTCCCAGCCTAAAAAGTCCATAGAAACGGGGCCGATTCGCCTTCATGCCTTAGAGGATGCTCCAAAGGAGATGGAGTATGAGAAGGAACGGGAACATGAGCAGGGGAAGGAGTATGAGAAGGAAGGCAAAATTCCACGTGCAATGGTGCGTGAGGAGCCGCGGGATCCCCACTTAGAGGAAATTCGGCAGGAGAAGGTGAAGAAGACGGATTTAGAACTTTTAGAAGAGGAGATTGAGCGGGAAAGCGGCAATCCTAAGCGTAAGGAAAAGCTGCGAAATCAGGAGATTGTCAAGCTTCGCAAGAAGGCCTTTCACTTTTTTAAAAAGCATGAAAAGAAAATTGCGGAAGAAAAATCCAATCCCACCATGCTTCTTGCAGAAAGTCGGGAAAGTTATGGGGCTACGCAGTTACTTACCGGGTATCGCCTGGTGAATGAGGAGCGGGGCATGGAAATTCCCCTGGTGAAAGAATATGTGGAAGTGGGAAAGAAGACGGAGGAATTTCCTGAGGGGATTGATAATGTGATGATTAGTCGACATCATGCCATTATTACCAGAAAGGGTGGTAATTATTATGTGGAGGATCAGGGTTCCACCAATGGAACGGCGGTGAATGGGGCCCGGATTTCAGAATATGAGCCCGTCCTACTAAGGGAAGGGGATACGGTTACATTTGCAAACGAGCATTTCCTCTTATTGAAATAATGCGGATTTTGGAGTATATTTTAATGAGGTGTTTTTTGTTCATTTTACGAGACACACCCTTGGAGGGAAACGTATGAAAGTTAACATTTATTATGGTGGCCGTGGATTAGTTGATGATCCAACCTTGGGCGTAATTAGCAAAATGCAAAATGTTCTGGAAGAGCTTCGCATCGAAGTGACCAGATATAATTTATATGAAATCCGCAATGGAATTACCACTCTTCCCCTCACGTTAAAGGAGGCGGATGCCATTATTCTGGCAGTGAATGTGGAATGGTTCGGCATGGGCGGCAATATGCAGCAGTTCTTGGATGCATGCTGGCTTTATGGGGATAAGCAGGTGATCAGTAAGATCTATATGTTCCCAGTGGTGCTCTCTAAGACCTTCGGCGAGAAGCGAAGCTATATGGATTTAATGGATGCCTGGGAGATTCTTGGAGGTAAGTCCTGCACCGGATTAAGTGCCTATGTGGAAGATTCCACGGATTTTGAATTCAATAGTGATTATTCCAATTTAATCGAGAAGAAGGCGGAGGAAATTTACCGCACCATTTCCCAGAAATATGTGGTATTCCCAAGCAGTAATAAGAATATTCGCAGCGCCATTAAGGATGTGATCAATTTCACCCCACAGGAGAGCGAACAGCTTTCTAAGTATGTTTCCAATGAGGCCTTTGTGCAGACCCAGAAGAAGGATATTGAAGAATTATCCTCCCTTTTTAAGGGGCTTTTGGTGGACGAAGCCAATGGCGGGGACGATTATTATACCAGCGTCTTCCTTGAGCATTTTAAGCCACAGAAGGATGTGCGTGCTTCCTATATGTTAATGGTGGAGGATAAGAAGAAGTCCATCGTGATTAATGTTCGGGGAGAGAATTTGGAATGCTCTTTGGGTACCAATGAGAATGCCAATATCCTTGCGCAGATGAAAAAAGAGACCTTTGATAAAATCGTCACGGGTCATATGACCTTCCAGAAGGCCTTCATGATGGGCGAGATTACAGCCCGGGGCGCATTAAAAGGAATTAAATTATTCGATGAATTATTCCCATTTGCCAGTAATTCCGGGGACGAATAAGGAAAGTAAAAAATAGTTTTTATGAATGGAGAACAAGATGAAAAAAGACGATTGTATTTTCTGCAAGATTGCTAACGGCGAGATCCCATCCCCTGCATTGTATGAAGATGAGTGTTTTAAGGTGATTTTAGATCGTGGTCCTGCATCGAAGGGACATGCGCTAATTCTTCCGAAGGAACATTTTGATAATGCATATGAGATGCCGGAAGAATGGGCAAGCAAGGTATTCCCAATTGCCACCAAGGTTGCCAAGGCAGCAAAAGAAGCATTTGCAGCAGATGGCGTGAATATTTTACAGAATAATGAATTGGCAGCAGGTCAGAGTGTTTTCCATTTTCATATGCATGTGATCCCACGCTATAAGGATGATACAATTTCCATCGGTTGGAAGCCGGGGGAAGTTACGGATGAACAGGTGGAAGCGATGGCGGAGGCAATTCGTGCCAAGCTTTAGTAATTTTGTATCTTTTAAGGTACTTAGGGGAGAAAAATTGACATTTCCTAAGGCATACTTATATAATTTTTTCAAATAGTGTGTGGAGGTCGCAAGAAAAATGATTGAATTAACAAAGAACGGTGCGTATCTTGTCAATGGAACAGAGCTGGTAGAAGATAATGCCGAGGCTGCTGCCAAGTTACAGGCGCTCACCGGTAGTGCACCAAGTAAGGAAGAGGCTGCTACAGGAACGATGGCCTATTCTATTTTAAAGGCCCATAATACTTCCAATGATATGAAGCAGTTAAAGATTAAGTTTGATAAGTTAACTTCCCATGATATTACCTTCGTTGGTATTATCCAGACCGCTCGTGCGTCAGGACTTGAGAAGTTCCCTATTCCATATGTATTAACCAATTGCCATAACAGTTTATGTGCAGTAGGTGGTACCATTAATGAAGATGACCACATGTTTGGTCTTAGTTGTGCGAAACGTTACGGCGGAATCTACGTTCCACCTCATCAGGCAGTAATTCACCAGTATGCGCGTGAAATGTTGGCAGAGTGTGGTGGCATGATTCTTGGTTCTGACTCCCATACCCGTCATGGTGCTCTTGGTACCATGGCTATCGGTGAAGGTGGTGGAGAACTTGCAAAGCAGCTTCTGTGCAAGACCTATGATGTTGCAATGCCGGGAGTGATCGCAATCTACATGGAAGGCACTCCTAATAAGGGCGTTGGCCCTCAGGACGTTGCCCTTGCAATCATTGGTGCAGTATTTGGCAATGGCTATGTTAAGAATAAGGTAATGGAGTTCGTTGGTCCTGGTATCAGCAGTCTTTCCGCTGATTTCCGTATCGGTATCGATGTAATGACCACGGAAACCACCTGTCTTTCCTCCATCTGGAGAACGGATGATGAGATTAAGAATTTCTATGAAATTCATAAGAGAGGGGATAAGTATAAGGAATTAAATCCAGCCCCTGTAACTTACTACGATGGTGTGGTAAAGGTGGACTTAAGTAAGATTAAGCCTATGATCGCAATGCCATTCCATCCAAGTAATGTATATACCATCGAAGAAGTGAAGAAGAATTTAAAGGATGTACTTCACGCAGTAGAAGAGAAGGCCATCGTTAGCCTGGATAATCAGGTAGAATATAGCCTTCAGGATAAGATTGTGAATGGACAGTTATATGTGGATCAGGGAATCATCGCCGGTTGTGCCGGTGGTGGATTCGAGAATATCTGCGCAGCTGCCGATATCTTAAAGGGCAAGTACATCGGTGCAGATGAATTTACCCTCAGTGTATATCCTGCAAGTACTCCAATTTATCATGAACTTGCAGTAAATGGCCGTCTTGCTGACTTAATGGAGACTGGTGCAATTGTGAAGACTGCATTCTGTGGTCCTTGCTTTGGTGCTGGTGATACTCCTGCGAATAATGCCTTTAGTATTCGTCACTCTACCAGAAACTTCCCTAACCGTGAAGGTTCTAAGCTTCAGAGCGGACAGATTGCTTCCGTTGCTCTTATGGATGCTCGTTCCATCGCAGCAACTGCAGCAAACAAGGGCTTCTTAACCGGTGCAGACGAATTAGATGTAGAATACACCAATCCAACCTATCATTTCGATAGCTTTATCTATGATCACCGTGTCTTTGATAGCAAGGGTGTGGCAGATCCGAGCGTGGATGTGAAGTTTGGTCCTAATATTAAGGACTGGCCAGAAATGCCAGCACTTACGGATAACTTAGTATTAAAGGTTGTTTCTGAAATCCATGATCCAGTTACAACAACGGATGAGTTAATTCCTTCCGGAGAGACTTCATCTTATCGTTCTAACCCAATTGGACTTGCACAGTTTACCTTATCCCGTAAGGATCCAGCATATGTTGGCCGTGCTAAGGAAGTTCAGTTAGGTGAGAAGGCAAGAGAAGCTGGAGAGGATGTAGTTGCGGCTCTTCCAGAAATCGCTAAGGTATTAGAGAACATTAAGAAGGAATATCCTTCTGTGAATAATGATAATACCGGTATCGGTAGCACCATCTTTGCTGTAAAGCCAGGTGATGGATCTGCTCGTGAGCAGGCTGCTTCCTGTCAGAAGGTACTTGGTGGTTGGGCGAACTTTGCCAATGAATATGCTACCAAGAGATATCGTTCGAACTTAATTAACTGGGGTATGTTACCATTCTTAATTCCAGCGGGAGATCTTCCATTTAAGAATGGCGATTATATCTACATCCCAGAGATTCGTAAGGCAGTATTAGAAAAGGCTGATGTGATTAAGGCTTATACCGTTACGGATCAGGGCTTAGTTCCATTTGAAGTAACATTGGGTGCGTTAACCGATGATGAGCGTACCATTATTACCAAGGGTTGCCTGATTAATTACTATCGTGGATAGGATGGGCAATTGCTTCTAGAGTATAGGATAAAAAAAGGTTCTTCCTTCAATTGAAGGAAGAACCTTTTCTTTTTAGGGTACTTACTCAATCGTAATTCCCAGTTTAAATTCCGTAAATTTAATAATTGCTTCCGCTGTACGCTCCCAGCCAAGTCTTGCACTATTAAGGACCAGATCATAATTCGTAGGATCCTTCCAATCCTGTCCCGTATAATGCAGATAAAAATCAGAACGATATTTATCAATCTGGCGAATCTTCTTTTCTGCGTCTTTCTGGGAGAGACTCTGACGATTCATAATCTCTGCCACACATACCGAAAATGGAGCCTGGATATTAATGGAAACCACATTCTTTTCCGTGCGAAGAATGTAGTCCGCCGCACGACCAATAATAATGCAGGATTCGCTAGTAGCTTTCTCCTTAATGATCTTGGCCTGATAATTAAATAAATTCTCATCGGACACAAAGTCCCGATCTTCCGGTGGAATAAGATTGCCAGTATATACGGACTTCTTCAAATTAAAAAGGGAAGAAGATACCTTCTCATCCGCCTTTAAAAATAAATCTTCATTGATTCCACTGTCATCGGAGGCCAAATGAAGAATTTCCCGATCATAGCAAGGAATTCCTAATTTTTCTGCCAACTCTTTTCCAATGGTTTTACCGCCGCTTCCATATCCACGGGCGATGGTGATAACGTAATTACTCACGGCAATCACTCCCTTCTGTCGTAGTTTCCTAGTACTCCTATTATATCATGCGTCCCCTCTTAAAACAATGAAAATGCTTGAAAGAACCACGGTTTCAAGTATATAATAATATGTATTTGTAAAATGGAGGAAAACATATGGAGGATTTTGAGCAGCAGACATCCTATGAGAGACCCACTCCGAAAAAAGCAAAGAATTGGAAGAAGAGTACTTCGATTCTGCGAGTCATTCAAAACTTTATTAATCACTTGAGTGCTCCGGTAAAGATATCCGGGTTTATACTGATTTTACTCGTGATCATCATTTGCATTGTCAATATTTATTCTGCCAATGTTGTATATACTTCTTATGAGATCGAGCAGGCCGTAACAAGAGATGATAGCAAATCTGCCAATTATCTCGCCTATGGAGATGGCTATATTCGCTACAGTGACGATGGTATCGCATATTATAAAGCCAATGGAACGGTGGTATGGAATCATACCTATGAGGTAAGCAATCCGTTAGTGTGTGTTTCCGGGGACTATATTGTGGTTGGAAATATCACGGGACGAAACCTTTATGTCTATAATCGCAATGGCTTGAAGGCGGATATTGATGCGGCCATGACGGTTACCCAGGTGGACGTTGCCGAGCAGGGCGTGACGGCGGTAGTATTAGAGGATGGCAATACCAATTATATTAATATGTATGACAAGGAAGGTACGAAATTAAGTTACATCATTACCAGTCTGACCGGCGATGGCTATCCACTGGATATTGCAATCTCCGATGACGGTAAAAAATTGGTGGTTTCTTATATAAGTATCAACGGCGAAGAGATTAAATCCCATCTGGCATTCTATAATTTCTCCGACGTGGGTCAGAACAAAGTGGACCGTCTGGTGGGCGGTTTCGATCACTATGGAACTTCCGTGGTGGGAGAAGTGGAATTTATTGATAACAACACGGTGCTTGCAATTGCGGAAGATCGCCTGAGTTTCTATTCGATTTCCCAGTACCCAACCTTAGTGAAGGAAGTGGAAGTGGAAAATCAGATTCAGAAATTTACCTATAGTAAGGATTATGTTGGCCTGATCTTCAATAACATGGAGACTGTGGACAAATATCGTATGGATATTTACGATATGCGTGGCAACAAGGTCTCTGACATCTTCTTCAATGAAGAATACCGTAAGTTCGAGTTTGATGAGGACCGGGTGCTTCTTTATAACGACACCCTGTTCACCTTAATGACCGTAAAGGGCAAAGTAAAATACAGCGATGCCTTCGATGTGGTTATTGAAAAGATCCTTCCGGTGGATGGAAAGCAGCGTTTCAAGATCTTTAACAGTCAGTACATCCAGCAGATTAAATTGAATTAGGAGAATATGAGAGAGAGCAAATGAATACGTTTACGATAGTTATTTTAGGAATCATATGTTTATTCGCATTACTTGGATATCATCGCGGATTTTTACGGATGGTACTTTCTGTGGTGTCTTTAGCAGTTACGATTTATGTAAGTATTATGATTTCTCCTACGGTCAGTACCTATTTACAATCCACTCCTCTGTACGATTCCGTCTATCAGGCTTCGTATGATTATGTGGAACAGACCGTGGCAGAGACAACGGACCATACCATTACCGGAATGATGGATTCCCTTCCATTTCCTAAGGCCATGAAGGAGTCCATTATTGATAGCGAATCCGTCAAGGATGCAGGAAACAATTTTGCGGCAGGAATTGCAAAGCAGTTAACCATCAAGATTTTTGATGCGCTGGTGTTCGTTGCCACCTTTGCAATCGCCACCATTATCGTGCGTCTTGCCATAACGGCCCTCAATATTATGACCTATATTCCGATCATTCATGGAATCAACCAGCTTCTTGGAATCCTCTTAGGACTGGGAGAAGGACTTCTTCTAATCTGGATTTTCTTCGTTCTACTTGGATTCTTTAGTAATACGGAATGGGCCGCAGTGCTGTATCAGCAGATTGCAGAAAGTCCAATTCTGTCATTCCTATATAATAATAATTATATTATGAGTGCTCTTTCAAAGTAAGGGATATGCCTTATTTTGGAACGGTTACGTTTTTCGATGATCCGGATGGAATCTGGTAATTCCATAACATAGAAGACTTTAGAGGGAGGGAGCGTTAGCTCCTTCCTTTTTTTCAAATGTAATATAGAACGAACCTTGTTCTCATTCTCATATAATTTGTAAGAATCTATCAACCAAGCCATTTTTTAAACTTTCCGAAAATGTTTTCAAAAAAATTGTAAAAAAAATGAAAAAACTTGTTGACATTAAAGTACCCAAATGATATTATAACCAAGTCGCCGCTGAGAAGCGGTTTTAAATTGCTCAAAAAACGGTGACTGAACATTGATAACTGAACAGTGAAACAACCCTGAAAATTTCTTTAAATTTTCAGTAGAGATCTTCAAAGATCT
>JAILGS010000044.1 GCA_024696615.1 Lachnospiraceae bacterium | reverse complement strand
TTCATAGATCTTCTGATAAAAATTATGTCTGCTTCCATGATATGCCTGGAAGAGATAATAAATATTCGTATCATGCAGTACTACCACACCGGGATGCATCATGGCAGCCTCGTAGATGTAGGAATGTACATCATAATTATTTCCGATATGATACATCTTCACATCATAATCATCCCAGAAAAGAGGGTCCCCCGGATATAGTACCGGGTATTTTCCTGCACAGATTTCTTCTTTCGCGAGGTCCGTCTGCTCTGTATAGAGTGTTATGTCATATTGTGTTGCAAGTGCCTGTACTAGTTGTATGGAATATTCCGAAATACCGCTTCGTACCGGTGGCAATGGACTGGCATAAAGGAGTTTTGGTTTACCAGACTTGGAAGTTTCTTGGGATTTCGCACAAGATGACACCCTTAGATCATTTGGCAGGTTTCTACCCTCCTCGGAGGAGCTACATACCTCATCCTGTGCTTTCTCCATATCCTTTAAGAACGCTTCCATACTATGTCCATAGGTTTTATCGCATCCAAGATGGTAGGCAAGCCGCGCTTCCATGGTTGGGGATTCCATCCAACGAAGAAAGAGTCCAAGGCCCTTTTTCTGGCAATAGGAAATCCACTGTTTTACTAGCGGATTTTCCAAGGAAGAAACTAATATGCGAATGGTAATGTCTCCATGGTGTTCCTTCAGCATGTGGACCACAGATTCGATATCTTTCTGAAAGTCTTCGAAAGTTACAGGAGTCTTTTCTTCCCGGGAAGGAAGTGTTAGATAATCCATTAAAATCGTAGTAGCACTACTTTCGATCAACTGCTCAAGAAGCATTGCATCCGGCTGCACAGTATTCTTATGGAATTGTATGTTGTCATAAGTCACTGCTGATTCTACTGCCATCCTTCGCTTCCTGCTTCCTTTCTGATTTTTATACGACTCTTCCTTTTATACTACTCTTCCCATCTTTCGAAGCACCTTTTCTTTCAAGGTTAGGGAAAGATTACCTTCTAACGTTACCTGTTCTCGATTACATTCCTGACTCTCATAAAATGAACGAATTAAATCCTTTTTCGTTACCTGATGGCTTTCCAGAAGATTTACATGATAGTCAATCTCTTCCTTCGTTCCATCCCGATGAAGTAATACCCGATATAATAGTTTTACGGTTAGTTCCGGTGGATAGGATAAAAGATCCTTCACGGCAACCACACCTCCCCCTTCTCCTACAAGAAAAGAGGTGGTTTCATGAATTCGCATATACTTTACTCCCAATGGTGCTTTAGATATACCACACCTTCATCAATACATTCACTCACGGTTTCAAAACGACAGGCTCTCTGACTATAATCCAATTCATGATCCTCGGCATCTTCCACTGCCACATCCATAAAATATAGATTTGGAAGAAGGGACAGATCCTCGATCACCATGGTAAAGTCTGCTTCTCCGGAAGTAGAAAGACTTCTTGCCTTCGTTCCTTCTGCATGCATATGAATACTCTGGGCTACCACGCCATCAAAGCGGCCAATCCCCACATTAATATAAAACTCTTCCAGTGGCTGATAGGCTTTTAAGTAGATATGCACCTTCATGGCATCCCCCGTGGTAAAGATTCCACGTGGAGTGCCTTCTAAATCTTCCGTTACCACATCCACAATACTCACGATCTTATCATCATTATCCCGGATGGCATCGATTTTCTTCTGTTCTTCGGAGACTTCCTGTCCGTAATTTCGTTCTTTCTTTTCTCCAGCTGCCTTTCTTCTGGCTCGTTCCTTCTCCTCCACCTCAATACGTTTCTTTCGCACATATTTCTGGTAGTTTCGATGGATTTCTCTTGGCTCTCCCTGTTCGCGGATATTTCCTTCATGGATCCAGATACTTCTGTCACAGATTGCCTCAATCTGTCCTAAGGAATGGGATACGATAACGATGGTAACTCCCTGGGACTTAATCTCTTTCAGACGATTAAAACACTTCTCCTGGAAGGCTGCATCACCTACGGCGAGGATTTCATCAATTAAGAGAATGTCCGCATTCACGTTGATGGCAACAGCAAAAGCCAGTCGCATATACATACCGGAAGAATAGGTACGTACCGGATTATCAATAAATTCTTCTAACTCGGAGAAGGCGATGATATCATCCACTCTGGCATCAATCTCTGCCTTGGTAAGTCCAAAGATTGCGGCATTGGTATAGATATTCTCTCTTCCGGAAAGATCCGGATGAAATCCTGCTCCAAGCTCAATCAGACTGGATACCCGGCCCTTCATGGTAATACTACCGGAATCCGGATAGATAATTCTTGTTAATAATTTTAAGGTAGTACTTTTTCCACAGCCATTATGTCCGATCAGGCCGATGGCTTCCCCTTTTTTGACCATGAAGTTCAGGCCATTTAAAACCTTTCGTTCTTCATAGCGTCTTCGGTTGGAAAAAAGGAGTTTTTCTTTAAAAGTACTTCCCTTATCCAGATAAACTTTAAAGGACTTACACACATCCTTCACAATAATGGATGCATCCTCTTCCTTACACATATATTCTTGCTCTGTTCCTTGACTCATCGATTAAATCTCCTCTGCAAAGCCCTTCTGGAGCTTACGGAATACGATTTCTCCTAAGATTAACACTACTACTCCGATCATTACCGCAGGCACCAAGGTTCCCATCTGTGGAATCTCCTTATAATAAAGGATTGCACGATATGCCTCGATCACAGGAGTTACCGGATTTAATCGCCATAACGATAGATACCGCTCCGGTACTAAATCCGAAGAATACATCACAGGAGTTAAAAACTGCCATGCCATGGTGATAATTCCCATCGCATATCCAAGATCCCTCAGATATACGGTTAATGCGGAAAATAATAATGCCATGCCAAGAGCTAATAAGTATTCCACGATCATAATGAATGGCAGATAACATAATGCCACGATATTAAATCCATATCCCGTTACGAAAAGTACCCCAAGTACCACCACAAAGCTAAGAAGCATATTCACAAAGCAGGTGGTTACATAGGCGATTGGAAGTACTTCCCTTGGGAAATAAATCTTTTTAATGAGATCCGAACTTCCGATAATGGACATACATCCACCATTGACGGAACTACTAAAAAAGATCCATGGTACTAAGGCCACGAACAGAAAGATATAATACCGATCAATTCCTGCACGCATGATCACCGAGAATACTAAGGTATATACAATTAATTGTAGGAGTGGGTTTAAGAACGTCCATAAAAAGCCAAGCACGGACCCCTTATAACGGCTTCTTAAATCCCTCTTTACTAAGCTAAAAATCATTTGCCGATAAGCATAGATTTCCTTCAGAATGTCTTTCATGGTTATCCTCGATTCCACTGACTCCAACGCTTCCGATATTCTTCCGCAGTCATTCCTTCCTTATCTACAAAAAGATGACGGAAGAGGTCGGCATTGGCAATACCGGACTCCACCACAATCTCTTTTACCGGCTTGACTGTAAAGCGAAGTAATTCCTTCGCATAAGTAAAGCGTCGATTTAAGATATAATCATAGAGGTCAATACCGAATTTCTTCTTATATTCCTCATTTAATGTCACTTCATCCACATCGTATTCGGCACAGAGCTTCTCTAACAGTTCACTCTCCTGGAAACGCTCATTTACAGCAGTACGAATCTTGCTAAGCTTCATGCTCTCGCTTCTGGTAGGATTCTTCGTCACATCGCTGATAATCTGTGTCAGAAGCTTGGTTAAGTGTAAGGATGTATGAAACTCACTCATGGTCTTGACGTCATCCTGCTCACTTCGAATCGCATCCAGGATTTTTCCATATTCTTTTAGATTCTTCGGAGTAAAGACGGGTGCACCATCCGCTGCCTTATTTCGCTCTACGAAGGTCTCGTAATAAGCTGGAGCGCTCTGACCATTAAAATGTACCCAGCTAAGCTCCCAAGGATTCTTCTTATCACTGATATGACTATATTCGTCATTACAGTTTAATAACACCGCATCCCCCTCCTGGATGTGATATTCCTTTCCCTGTAAGGTAACCTTTCCCGAACCATGGGTCACGATCATAAACAGGAAGGAATCTAAGCCACTTCGGCTACTTTCATGGGGCTTTAAACTCTTTAAAGAACCAACTTCCTGAATATATAACAGATTCTTTCTGGCAAACTCACTTGGCGTATGTAAGATACGATCGGAGGATGTAATATTCTCTGTTTCAAATTGTACGTCGCTCATAGTATTTTCCCCCCTACTTTTCTTTCTTCATATCCTTAGCTACTTCTGCTCTCCAATAAGAAAGCATCTCTTCTAAGGTCTGATCTAGACTGATTTCCTGCTTCCAACCGGTGGCTTCTTCTAACTTCGTGGTATCTGCCTCGATAATCGGTACATCCACAGGACGGATCTTGGCCGGATCTACTTCCACGGTAATCCGGGCAGAAGATTTTTCAATGATACGATCCAATAATTCACGGATCTCGATCGCCTTACCGCTTCCCACATTGTAGGTTTCTCCGGGAATTCCCTTCATGGCAAGTAATGCATAGGCTCTTACCACATCACGAACATCCGTAAAGTCACGGCGGGCAGACAGATTTCCCACGTGAATCACCGGCTCTTGTACTCCTGCTTCAATCTCTGCTACCTGCTTACAAAAATCTGATACGACAAAAAGCGGAGCCTGTCCGGGTCCCATATGATTAAAGGAACGGGTAAGCATCATCTCCATGTCATAGGCTCTGGCATAGATACTGCCGATCATATTCTGACATGCCTTGGTAGCTGCATAGATATTACCCGGACGAAGAGCATTCTCTTCATTGATCGGAGTCTCTCCCTCCCGAATATGTCCATATTCTTCTCCGGAACCGATCAATAATACTCTTGGCTTATAATAGAGTTCACGAATCGCCTCCATCACATTCACTGCTCCCTTGATATTGATATCAATGGTTATGGCAGGCTTCTTCCAGGCAACGGATACGGAAGACTGCGCAGCAAGATGGAAGATATAATCCGGACGCACCTCATAGAGAAGTTCTACGATATCATCCTTCTGTAAGATATCTAAATCCATCACTTCTGCCATGGGATGCGTAAACTGATGTCCCGGTAACTTGGTTGCTACTACATCCATATGAAATTCTTCATGTAGGCACTGAATCAGGTAACTTCCTACAAAGCCCCCGGCGCCTGTAATTAATGCTTTCGGCATA
>JAILGS010000029.1 GCA_024696615.1 Lachnospiraceae bacterium | reverse complement strand
CCGGCTTCCTTCTCTTTTTCAATGACAAGGACTTCTTCGCCCCTTGCTTTTAAGTGACTCGCAATGGTCAGTCCTGCAGGGCCAGCCCCCAGGACTACGTATTTCTTCTTCATATGATAACTTTCTTCTTCGTTTATTCTTATAACGCATTTGCTAAGGAGGGCAAATACTTCTGACTACTAGATGTCCTCAATTAAAATGGAGAGATGATCCACAATCACATCCCAGCGATAATTTTCATCCACATAACGGTGGGCATTGGCAATCATGGCCTGGGTCTGCACAGGATAATTCAGATAGAAATCCACGCATTTTTCGAACTGCTCATAGCTTTCATAATAGAAAGCACCATTACTCTTGGTACAATGGCCTTTTAACACCTCGCATCCACCATTCACGATCACCGGTGTTCCCACGGCCATCGCTTCTAGTACCACCATGGAGAGGGATTCGAACTTCGATGGAAGGATCAGCATCTTCGCTCCGGCAATTCCATCGAATTTGTCCTGATCCTCGGGCAAAAATCCCAGATGAACAATATCCTCCTGCTCCTTGATAGGAATAAAGGCGCGTCCGATCGTCACTAACTGAAGGTCCGATGCGGGATGATTGTCCTTATATCGTCGGAAGAACTCCAGTAATTCCGGAACATTCTTACCGCCGTCCAGACGGCCCACATAGAGGAGATAATTTTTGACACCGAATTTCTCCTTAAAGCGCTCCCCGTCCACGGTTTCCGGAAGATCTAAACCAACGCCTCCGATCTGGCTTGGGATGTGCTCATTATGGTACTTTTCATGCACTAATTCCCTTTCCTCCGTAGTAAGGAAAAAGAAGGATCTTGGACGAAGGAACACATTATCATAAATCTTCATCTTTAAGAATGGCTCATCATGGGCTGTTGGAACCGCAATGGCCTTTTCGGCTACTTCCGGAATACCGATCACGGATGGATAGTAGAGGTAGGTAAAGAAAATAAATGCATCATAATCATCCTTGTGCTCTTTTAGATAATCAATTAATGCAGGAACCGCAGGGCCCTGGCGCTCCACCCACTCCCGTTCTTCGCTCTGGGGAAGGTTTCCGGCAAAAAATCTGGCGTTGATGGTATTGAATTTATTTAAGTTTCTTGGATGAGTCACTCCAAATCGATGTACATGAACTCCGTTAATATCCTCTTCATCCTTCTCATATACATCTTCCCAGGTCATATAATCCACGGCTTTGGTGGTGAGTACATGTACATCCGTATAACGGCTTAACATATGCTCTGCGATCTGACGGCAGCATAATTCTGCGCCACCATTGACTTCCAAGCCGTATCGTTGTACTACAAAACAGATTTTCTTCTTCATATCCATTCCTTCTGATTCTCGTAAAACTACCACATACGTTTCTTTTCATCCGCGATTGTCTCATCGAAATTCGCTAAGATCCGCTTAATATCCACCTGTACGGGGCGTTTTTCTTCTTTTAAACGCTTAAAGAACTTCTTGTATTTTTCAACAATCACATCCCAGGAGAAGTTCTCATGCACATGACGGCATCCGTTCTCTCCCATGGTACTTGCTGCATCCGGATGGGCTAATAGACTTGCCACTGCTTTCTGGAATTCCTCCGAGGTAGTGATGGCATATCCGCCATCAAATCGTTCTACAAAGTCCTTCGTTACGTCACAATCCGTGTGAACAATGACAGGGCGCTTCATTAACCAGCTTTCCATAATCACAAAGGAGAAGGACTCATGCTTGGATAACTGACACAGTGCCACTGCTGCCGCATAGGCATCGAACTTATCCTGCACATCCACAAATCCTAAGTCCAATACATCTTCCCGGATGTCTGCCGGAATCTCCACGCTTCCACCACCGATGAGCACTAATTTTAATTTCTGTGCTTCCAAAAGTGCCGAAGCATTCAGTCCCAAGTCATTCACATGCTTCTTAAAGTCACTAAAGTCCTTGAATAACTCCGGAACACCCTTTCCTGCATCCTTTCGTCCCGCATACAGAAGGAACGGATCCTGGAGGTTGTACTTTTCCCGGAAGCGCTTGGCATCCCCGGTAATTTCCGTATCCACGCCAATTCCCATCACTTCCGTGGTAACATGACTTAAATCATACAGGCTTCTTGCTAACTTCTCTTCCGGATAAGCATTAAAGATCATTCCGGCTACTTTCTTGTATTCCTCTTTAAAATGCTCCATATGAGCATAGGCTTCTTCATGGAAGCATGGAATTAACACCGCCTGATCATAGATTTCACACACGCTGCGATAAGTGGTTCCAAGAAGATATGGGGCAAGTAAGAAGAAATCATACTTCTCCCGGGCCTCGCGAAGATATTCATAGAGGGCCGGAGAATTCACCATCTCTCGTAAAAATACTTCTTCTTCCTCATAACTTACCTGCTCCCCCATCATGAGTCTTGCATTAATCCGGTCAAATGCGGCCGTATCCCGCTTTCTTACCGGAAAACGCATCACTGGGATTCCCCAGATATACTCCGTTCCTTCCGGATAATAATTGACACTCCAGTCGCTGACAAATTGCTTCACGGTAGTGGTAAGAAATTCCACCTCCATGCCTGCTTTTTTAAGATTTAAACCGACTGTTTTTAATTCATTCTCCGCACCACCCGGGATATTTTCTCCAAACCATGGTGCGATGATTCCAATCCGAAGTGGCTGTTCGCCCTGTGGTTCCTTATCGTCCTTCGCTTCCTTCGTTTCTAAGCCCTGTGGGAAGTCTTCCGTAAGGCAACTTTTAAAGCTTTCTAAGAACTTATTCGAAAGAATCTCCTTCGTAAATCTTGTTTCAAAATTCTTCTTTCCTGTAGCAACAAGGGTTTGATAAAGATCCCCCTGTTCCTTCTTACTCTCACCGATCACATGAAGTGCAGCAGCCATCTGTTCCGGGTCTTTTCCA
>JAILGS010000003.1 GCA_024696615.1 Lachnospiraceae bacterium | reverse complement strand
GATTTCTGTCAGATTCTTAATGAATAACTGGCAGTTTTCCATGGTGCTGGTGGATACTCGGTTAGCGCCTGCCTGAGCACTCATAAAGATTCCTCGTTCCATCATCTTCATAAAGACTTCCGTTGGCTCCACATGTGGATCGAAGAAGATGAAGTTCGTTTCGGAAGAATATACTTTACAACCAAGCTTTTCTAATTCAGTCTCTAAGTATTCTCTTGATGCTGCATTTAAGGCCTTCACCTTAGCAAGATGCTCGCTATCACGAAGCGCTGCTGCTGCGCCTGCCTGAGCCATCTTATTTAATGCAAACTGTGTACCGCACTTAGCAAGTTCCACAATCATCTCAGGCTGTGCCAATATGTAACCTGCTCTGACACCGGCCATACCAAAACATTTGGACATGGTCTTAAGAACTACGATTGGCTTATCCTTTAACTCCTTCATGGTTTCTACCATTTCTAAGCAGTCCGCAGACTTGCTAAACTCGATGTAAGCCTCGTCATATACCTGGATTACATGATCCGGACACTTCTCTGCAAATTCACGAAGCTTGGAGTAACCGATGTAAGTTCCGGTTGGATTGTTCGGATTACAGATATAAACCATCTTGGTATGCTCGTTGATCTTCGCAAGCATGCCATCCATATCCAACTTCAAATCCTCGGTAGTTGGCACGATAACTGGAGTTGCGCCATTGGTTTGTGCGGTATCGATGATGGCTGGGAACGTAGGCATACATAACACCACTTCATCCCCCTTTTCCAAGAAGGCTGTTCCAAGGGCATCGGTTAATGCACTGGAACCGCAACCGGTAACGATAAAGGAAGGATCCACACCAAAACGGTCTGCAATGGCACCCTTGAAATCCTTCTGAGTCCAGTCCCCGTAATAATTTCCATCAGCAGCTACGGCATTCATGGCTTCCACAGCCTTAGGAGACATCCCGAATTCATTCTCATTTAAACCCATGTGGATCAACTTGGAGAAATCGATGTTTCCTAACTTTCTGCTGGCACGCTTGGTTTCTGGCTTCTCTCGTAAACTCGTGCATAATAAACTCTTGACCATTTTCTCTTCCATAACTTACTCCTCCTAAAATTTTTTATCTTATGTGCTGTTGCACTCACGTTACATTGTTTTGCATTACATTGTTTTGCGTTACATTGTTTTGCGCTGCTACATTCTGTGCTGCTGCACTTGCGTTACATTGTTTTGCGCTACATTGTTCTGCGTTACATTGTTCTGCGTTACATTGTTTTGCGCTGCTTTGTCCTGCATCACATTGTCCTACACCACCACACTGGTTGGGTGACCCGCCTTCCAATTTAAGAAGTTCTGGCATCCGATGCGAATGCTTCGAATTCGGCTTTCCACCGGTGCCCAGGCGATATGCTCTGTCAAGCGGGTGTGCTTACACTTCATGATCTTGGCCGGCTCCTTTAAAGGCTCCCCGGTCAGTACATCCAAGCCCGCCGCGTATACCTTGCCACTTTCCAAATTCTCGATCAGCTCATCCTCATCGATAATGGCGCCTCTTGCAGTGTTAATGATGATCACATCTTCCTTCATCTTCTTAAAAGCCTCCGCATCGATCAAATGTCTGGTGCTTTCTGTGAGCGGACAATGGATGGAAATCACATCGCTTCGCTCCAACAACTCATCGAAGCTTACCTGCTCGATAAAGTCGTATTTTTCGCCTTCCTTCTTATGTCTGCTATAAGCGATTACCTTCATTCCAAATCCTTGTGCGATCTTGGCTGCGCAATATCCGATGTTGCCAAGCCCCACAATTCCGAAGGTCTTTTCATATAATTCAATTTGTCGAGTCTTCACTAACATCCGCTTGCCGTTGTTTTCTGGTAACCACTTCTCCTCCCGGTAGTACTCGTCATTGGCATGCACGTCGTGGCAGATATCCATCAACAATGCAAATGCGTACTGTGCGATGGTCACATCGCCGTACACCGTATTGGTCACAGTCAAGTCGTGCTTGTGAACCACCTCCGGGTCGATGTAGCCAAAGCCATGGGCCAGGGTGGATACATAGTGCAAATGTGGATGCTTTTCTAACAGCTCTTCATTTAACATATTGTCCACGATCCAGGCACCGATAATGGCATCAAAATCACCCGCTGCTTGATCAAAATTCCTCATTTGGGAATGATCCAACCATACTACTTCATCTTCTGAAGTAAGATGGTCTAATAAGGATTCTTTCCAGAGCTTTTGAAAAAACTCCGTACCATACTTTGGTCCATAGGCATCCCCCATGGATCCACCACCTACAACTCCGATTTTCATGCTGTTACCTCCTTTGCTGTTGCTGTCGGACTCACACGAACTAATGCTTTTTCCTGCCATTTACCACTAAGAAATCTGGTGACATTAAAGATTCCTCTTACCAACCAATCGATGGTCATTGCAATCCATACACCAAGTACTCCAAGTCCAACAAACTTTCCTAAGATATATGCAAAACCAATTCGGAAGATCCACATGCTTCCGATACTGGTCCACATGGTAAACTGTGCGTCTCCGGATGCCTTTAAGGCACTGGAGATAGTAAATGCCAATGGCCAAATTAACATGGCACATACGGAATGGTATCGAATTAACTGTACTGCAATCACCGTTGCTTCCGGACTTAAGTGATACAGTAAAGCCAAGCTTCCGGCGATGATAAATAAAAAGGAATTTAATAAGATCATAAATAAGTAACAAATCTTTAAGAGCTTTCCAGTATACTGTCTTGCCTGACCAAATTCCCCGGCTCCTACACACCGTCCAACCACGGTTACTAACGCAAGGCCCATGGCCGCGCCAGGAATATCCGCTAGCATCTCAATGGTAGCTGCTAACGCATTTGCAGCGATGGAAGCTGTTCCAAAGCTTGTGATCAACCGCTGGGTGATGAGCTTTCCTACCTGGAACATTCCGTTTTCGACACTCATTGGAATGCCGATGGCGAAGATTTTTTTGATTAAATCCGGCTCCCAGCCAAATCGAAGTTTTTCATCGATATGGATGAGCAGTTTGGGATTTCGGATCAGTACTAATAAGTAGAGGGCTGCCACCGCTCTTGAAAGCAGGGTAGAAATTCCTACACCGGCTACTCCCATATGAAAGATCAGAACTAATACTGCATTTCCAAGGATATTGATGATGTTCATCACTACAGAAATCTTTAATGAGATTTGCGAATTTCCCATAACTCGGAATAGGGAAGATCCTGCATTGTAAGTTGCTAAGAATGGAAAACTTAATGCGGTAATATAGAAGTAAATAATTGCATTCTTCATTACCTCTTCTTCTACCGAACCAAAAATTAAACTTAATAACTGGCGATTGAACAATAATGCAAGAAGCATAATTCCTGTAGAAAGTAAGATACATAACAGCATCTCCTGATTAGCACCCTTACATGCTCTCTTCTTATCACCAGTTCCAATTAACTGGGAAACTACTACGGAGCCACCGGAAGCCATTGCTGCAAATACCATAATGAGTAATACATTAATGGAATTGACCAAACTGATTCCGGATACTACCGCATCACCACTGTCCCCTGCACTTCCCATAGAAACCATCATGGTATCTGCAATACCAACTGTCACCGCCAGGATTTGTTCTACTACCATGGGAAGGATTAATCTTCTCAAATCTTTTCCAGAAAACATTGGAGTCGACATTTCACTACTCATACCAAAAACTCCTTTCTTCGTCCATCTTCGCGTCTTCCAAGAGCTGTTCCTTGAAACTAAAAAAGGGCGCCATCCATGATGGATGACGCCCTTGTCTGTTGGGTGTAAGAAAGGCGCTATCGTATGATAGCGCCCTTGCTCTTGGTTTCTGTGTTTGATTTGTTGAGGCTCATTGTAAAGGATAA
>JAILGS010000071.1 GCA_024696615.1 Lachnospiraceae bacterium | reverse complement strand
CGGGGGATTTTTTAACGTTCTAATCGACTTTCTAAATTGGCCAGAGAGCGCTTTCGGTAACTTAAGTAACGCTCCTGTTCTTCCGGAGTGAAATCCTCTAAGCAAGCGGCTTCTAAATCCTCCACCGCATCATCAATCTTTTTGATGATGTCGGAGGCCTGTTCTCCTAATAGTGCTTTGCTTGGATGGTTTCTTTGATCCAAGGAGAGGAAGCCTTTTAGAGCTAATACTTCAATGGAAGCAATCAGAGCCATCTGGGAGGAACCAATGTAGGAAGCTAATTCCTTTAATTCCACAATTCCTCCAAAGGAATGAATAAAGAGGAGGATCTTGACTTCCTTTAATTCCAAATCATATTGGATGGCCACATTATTTAAGTTCCGATCCAATAATAATTGCTCATAATATTGATAGACCCAAGGCATATTAAGCTTGGCAGGATGAATGAAGATATTTCGTTCCTTGCCAAGTTTTTTGGTTCCTGGAAGAATGCCAAGAGCCGTGCCATCGCTGGCAAAATCCAGTAAGAAACTATAGATGGTGGGCCGCTTGGAGGCATAGGAAGTATCCGGATAGATATTCTTATAAAACTGGGTATAATATTCCACCACATTTAATTTCATTCGCACCGTGGCACTGATGCTCATTCCTTGGGATACTAAGGATCCCTCCGTCTTTACATAGTAGTAAATCGGCGTACGAAGCACGTAAACATTCTTCACATGGAGGATGTATTCCATATTGAAGATGAAATCCTCGCACCAGTTCAGATTTTCATCCATGCGAATGGCAAATTCTTCAATAATGGAACGGCGAAATAGCTTATTCCACAGCACACCATAGTAAAAGTCCGCAGGGCCCTTGGCCATCTGATCGGCAAATTCTTCTCTGGATAACACTCCCTGGTCATCAATGGAGCCCTTATGGGAAAGATTCTCCCCCACCACACGGTAAAAATCCGCAATCACCATGTCCACTTCATGTTCCTGGGCTGCATTCACTAAATATCTGGTGGCTTCCGGCGTAATAAAATCGTCCGCATCCAGAAACTGAATAAATTCTCCCGTTGCTAAGGAGAGGGCCTGATTTCTCGTATCGGAGACACCGGAATTTTCCTTATGAATGACATGCACGCGAGGGTCCATGGCGGCATAGGAGTCACAGATGGCGCCGGACTCATCCTTGCTGCCATCGTCCATGAGCCACACTTCAAAATCCTTATATTCCTGCTTTAAGATGCTGTCCACACAACGACGCAGGCTTTTTTGCGCATTATAAATGGGTACAATAATGGATACAGTAGGCATATGCTTACCTTCCTTTCTGTAATTTGGTGGTAGGTGGGATCTTTTTGGGCATCCAACCTTTGGCATGGCAGTGGGATAAGTCCCAACTGGCTTTCCATGCATCCTCCCCTTCGTAGGAAGAGGATGGATCCAGTTTCCAACTCCAATAACACCATCCCGCCGCTTCTTTGAAGGCATTCAATTCTAAATTCGCTACACTGCGATAAATCTTCTTCTCTTCTCGCAGATAGTAGGGTTCCTCCCATCCTTCCTTGGGAAGATCCACTGCTAAATGATTGCAAAGACACCATTCCCCCACCAAAACCGGCGTATAAAGCTGGGCCTTTCGGATGGCCTTTTTTTCCATGGAAAGATAGGTGCGGTAGAGTTTTTGGGATGGAAAAGGAACAAATCCCTCCATGGCCCAAATGTAGATGTGGGTGTCCAAATACACATTCTTCATATGATTGCGAAGGAAGAAATCCTTCCATTCTCCCAGACGGAAGCCATCGTGGAAAATCACGGCTTTCTCCAGGGGCATATATTCTCGCAATTTAAAATATGCTTTTTTATAAAAATGATGTAGAAACAGGGAAGGCACGAAGGTGGACCCATCTGCCTCCTTCGGGTCCATGGCCCGATTTTTTGAGGGCGCTGTGTGAAAGACCCGCTTACTAATGGGCTCATTGATGGGCTCAATGCCAAAGAGGGCGGGATGGGTGCCATAGCGCTTGGCAAGGCGAACTAAAACTTCCAGCACATAGTCCACTTCCTTGGGATTTAAGTGCCACTTGCACACCCCAAGAATTCCACCATTATCATAGCCATTCTGACTGCCAGGAGCAGTATGAAGATCTAGTAAAATCTTCAAATGATACTTACTAGCCCAGGTAAAGGCCCGATCCACATATTCCACACAGCCAAGAAATGGGGGGCGATCGCCAAAGAGAAAGTAGGGAACGGGAAGCCGTACCAGATTGTAGCCATGGCTTGCAATTTCCTTGAAATCCTCCTCCGTGATATAACTGTCCCGATGGTTTTTCATGCGGCTTTCTAATTGGTCGGGAGGAAGTAATCGGTTTAACCAGGTTTCATCCTCCGCTCTTGTATCAGAAAAAAGGCATGGTTCCATCCATTTTTCCAGAACCAGCCAATTTCCTAAATTCACTCCATGAATCTGTGCCATAAGCCCCTCCTTACTTCCACAAATTCCCATAATATCCGTTGTTTATGATTGTTTTCCAATCGAATTACTGTTGAAATTATAGTATAAACAATATAAAATGTAAAATATTATGGTCCTATGGACATTTTTGCTTAGTTAGAGTAAACTAACCTGTGGATGTGGAAGTTCCATATCCATAGACGTGATAGAAAAGGAGTTTATGATGTCTAAAGAAATATTAAAAGTTACTAATTTATCGGTTGGCGTAGGGGAAAAGCAGATTTTGCATAATGTTAACCTAACAATCAACGAGGGAGAGACCCATGTATTAATGGGACCTAATGGTGCTGGTAAATCCACCTTAGGTACTGCATTAATGGGAAATCCAAAATATGAAATTCTATCCGGAGAAGTATCCTTTAAGGGAGAGGATCTTCTTGAGATGGAGACGGATAAGCGTTCCCAGGCTGGATTATATTTGTCCTTCCAGAATCCTATTGAGGTACCGGGAATTAGCTTTGCCAATTTCATTCGTAGTGCCATGGAGCAGCGAGGCGAGAAGATGTCTTTATGGAAGTTTAAGAAGGCATTAAAGGAAAAGATGGATGTTCTGAATATGAAGGAAGAATATGCAGAACGTGATCTGAATGTGGGATTCTCCGGTGGTGAGAAGAAGAAGGCAGAGATTTTACAGTTATTAATGCTTCATCCATCCTTAGCAATTTTAGATGAGACGGATTCCGGTCTGGATGTGGATGCGGTAAAGACTGTATCCACCGGTGTGGAAGAGTATCACAGAACACAGCAGGGAGCATTATTGATCATTACTCATAATACTAAGATTTTGGATTCCCTCCATGTGGATCATACCCATGTATTAGTGGATGGTCGTATTGTGGCTGAGGGAGATGGTTCCTTGGTAGCTGAAATCAATGCCAATGGATTTGAAAAGTATATGACAAAGTAATTGGATGGGAAGAGATCATCTTAGGAGTTAAATGAATGGAAGAAAAGACTTATGTAGAAGACGTGGACCGCAGTGTCTACGATATTAGAAATGAAGAGGGCGACAATGTCTATCGTATCCATCAGGGTCTGACCAAAGAAATTGTGATGAAGATTTCTGAGGAGAAGAATGATCCTCAGTGGATGAGGGACTTCCGCTTAAAATGTTTAGATATTTACAATGATTTAAAACTTCCTAATTGGGGAGCTGATATTTCTGATTTAAATATGGATGAAATTGCCACCTATGTGCGTACCAACACCAAGATGGCGAATACCTGGAAAGATGTTCCGAAAGAAATTAAGGATACCTTTGAGCAGCTTGGTATTCCACAGGCGGAGCGGGAAAGCTTAGCCGGTGTGGGTGCCCAGTATGATTCGGAGTTGGTATATCACAATGTGCGTAAGGAAGTAGAGGATCAGGGCGTTATCTATACGGATTTTGAAAGCGCTTTGCGTGGCCCTTATGCGGATTTAGTGAAGGAAAAATTCATGACCATTATTAAGCCGGAGGAGCATAAATTTGCTGCCCTTCATGGTGCCGTATGGTCCGGTGGTTCCTTCGTATATGTACCAAAGGGAGTGGACGTGGGAATTCCACTACAGTCCTATTTCCGTTTAAATGCAGCAGGTGCGGGTCAGTTTGAACATACCCTGATCATCGTGGAAGATGGAGCCAAGCTCCATTTCATCGAGGGATGTTCTGCACCAAAATATAATGTGAACAATCTTCACGCGGGCCTTGTGGAAATCGTGGTGGGGGATGATGCCACCATGCGTTATTCCACCATCGAGAACTGGTCCAAGAATATGTATAATTTAAATTCCAAGAAGGCCATTGTGGGCAAGAATTCTAAGATGGAGTGGGTATCCGGTTCCTTCGGAAGCCATGTATCCTACCTCTATCCTTGTACCGTCTTAAATGGCGAGAATTCTCATATGGAATTTACCGGTATTACCTTCGCAGGAGAAGGTCAGAATCTTGATACCGGTTTAAAGGTGATTCAGAATGCACCCAATACTTCCTCCGCCGTGAGTACCAAGTCCATCTCCAAGGGTGGTGGAATCTGTACCACACGAAGCGAAGTAGTGATTACTGCCAAGGGAGAGAACAGCAAATCCGCTGTGTCTTGTGAATCCTTGATGATTGATGATATTTCCCGTTCCGATACCATTCCTGCCATGGATATTCGTACCAATACCGCAGATGTGGGACATGAGGCTACCATCGGTCGAATCAGTGATGAAGCAGTATTCTATATGATGGCTCGTGGTATTCCGGAAGAGGAAGCCAAAACCATGATCGTAAGTGGTTTCGCAGAGAATGTTTCCAAGGAATTACCACTAGAGTATGCGGTGGAGATGAATAACCTGATTCGTCTTGAGATGAAGGGTAGTATTGGATAGGAGGAATTGGAAGATGGAAGCAAAGCAGATGATCATTAACCAGTTACCTGTTCGTACCTGGAATCATTTGAAAATGAATGAGGCTGTGGTAAAGGATGCAGCCTTTGTAAAAAAAGGAACGGTGGAAGTATTCCCTACTGCGGGATTACAGGTAGAATCCACATCCAGTGTGGATTTTTCTACCATCCCTACGGGAGCGGGAAAGGATATGGACCTTGCCGCAACAGCAGCAGATCCAGAAGGAATCACCATTTACTCTAAGAAAGAGCAGGCCGAGGAGGACTTTGTCCGCTTAGTATATACCTATGAAGAGGATGGCAATGCCATGAATACCTTACGGTTAGAAACCGCCGATGATGCCACCCTGACCGTCTATGTGGAGATGAAGGCCAAGGAAGGCATTACTGGTAAGGGAGCACTGTCCATTAAAGCCAAGCTGGGGAAGGAAAGTTGCCTGCGTTTGATCACTGTACAAAAAAGCGAAGAGGGATTTGAGCTTTTCAATGATATCGGTGGTGCAACGGAGGAAAAGGCGAAGTTTGAAGTCTGTCAGTTAATTCTTGGCAATGGCGACCAGTACAATGGTTGCGATGTGGAATTACATGGAGAAGCATCCGAAACGGAAATCAATGTGGGCTATGCAAAAGCGGGAAAGAGCCGTCTGGACATGAATTATATTGCAAGACATTACGGGCCTCTTACCATTAGTAATATTACTGCCTCCGGTTCCTTACGGGATCAGAGTTTTAAGCTGTTTCGCGGTACCTTGGACTTTGTTCGGGGAGCTAAGGAAGCTTCCGGAGCAGAAGCAGAGGATGTATTCTTAATTGATGATGGTGTAATTAACCAGACCATTCCTCTGATCTTATGCGGGGAAGAGAATGTGGCCGGTGCCCATGGAGCAACCATTGGTAAGCCGGATGATGATACTGTATTTTATTTAAAGAGCCGTGGTATTCCTGAGGCTGAAGCCATTGAGTTATTGGCTCAGGCCAAGCTTCAGGCAGTGGTTCATAAGATCCCACATAAAGCCCTTCGAAGAGAATATGAAATTCTCACCGGTGGATTTGTGGATGAAGAAGAATAAGAAAGAGTATTCCTATGTGTGCTAGAAGTTTAGAATCAATTCGGGGGGACTTTCCATTAATTGCAAGTCACCCCTTAGCCTATCTGGATAATGCGGCGACTACGCAAAAGCCCGCCGCAGTCCTTAAGGCGATGGAAGAATATTATGAAAAATCCAATGCCAATCCTTTTCGTGGCGTGTATGAATTAAGCGAGGAAGCTACTACTGCGTATGAACATGCAAGAAGCGTGGTAGCGGACTTTATTCATGCCAAGCGTTCGGAGGAAATCGTATTTACCCGGAATGCTTCGGAAAGTTTGAATTTAGTGGCCTATAGCTATGGTCGTAAGATGTTAAAACCTGGGGATGAGATTGTAGTGAGTGTCATGGAACATCACTCCAATTTCCTTCCATGGAAGATGGTGGCCGAAGAGACCGGCGCCACCTTAGTTGCCCTGAATCCGAATCCGGATGGAGAAATTACGAAAGAGAGCTTATCCGTCATCGGACCAAAGACCAAATTAGTGGCTATTACCCAGGTTTCCAACGTGTTTGGCCGGCCAAATGATATTGCAGCCATTACCTCCCTCGCTCACCAATATGGAGCCGTAGTGGTGGTGGATGGAGCGCAGTCCGTGCCCCATATGCCAGTGGATGTGCAAGCTTTGGATGCGGACTTTTTGGCTTTTTCCGGTCATAAGATGTTCGCACCCATGGGCATTGGTGTGCTCTATGGTCGTATGGAATTGTTGGAAGCAATGCCACCATTCATGCGTGGTGGAGAGATGATCGAAATCGTTCATTGGGACCGGGTTACCTATGCTCCCGTACCTCATAAATTTGAGGCAGGAACGGTGAATGCAGGTGGAGCTGTGGCACTAGCTGCGGCCATGGAATATATGAAATCCATTGGATGGGATACCATCATGAAGCAGGAAGAGGCATTAACCCGTCGGGCTGTGGAGGGATTGTTAGCAATTCCACATGTGCGTCTGGTGGGCTCTGAGGATCCTTCCATGCATCAAGGCATTGTAACCTTCCTTGTGGAGGGGGTACATCCTCATGATATTGCCTCGATTCTAGACTCCAAGCAGATTGCAGTCCGGGCAGGACATCACTGTGCATGGCCATTAATGGACTATCTTGGAATTCATTCCACTTGCAGAGCCAGCTTTGCTGTGTATAATACCATGGAGGAAGTGGATCGCTTCTTAGAAGCGGTAGCAGGACTTCGAACAGCAATGGGGTTACCGGATTAGGAGTGTGTGTGCATGGCAGAACGAACTTTTTATAATGAAATTTTAACGGATCATAATCTTCATCCACAGCATAAGAAGAAGATTGAGAATCCGGATTATGTATTAGAAGGTGTGAATCCAAGTTGTGGGGATGATATCTTCTTATCCCTTCGTCTTTCGGGGGATACCATTGTGGATGTGGGCTTTGAAGGGGATGGTTGTGCGATTTCTCAGGCTTCTGCGGATATGATGGCAGAACTTGTGATGGGAAAGACCATTGCCGAGGCAGAGCATTATATGGATTTGTTCTATCGTATGATTAAGAACGAAGCCAGTGAAGAAGAAATTGAGGAATTAGAAGAGGCCAGCGTATTGCAGGATATTTCCCATATGCCAGCCCGTGTGAAATGTGCAGTACTTGGATGGCATACTCTAGAAGAGATGTTAAACAAGCATAAAGCATAAATAACCTAAGGGAATGAATAGGAAAGAATAGGAAAGAGGGGCATCTTGGATGCCCCTTTTATGATATAATACTTTAGGTTCATTTAATCTTTCTTTGTTATACTTGGAAGAAGGAATCCTCTGGATGTGAGAAAAGTAAGAAAGCATTGAAAAATCATCGAGAATATGAAAAAAGACGGGAGAGTTTAGGAAGATATGAGTAAAGAATTATCCTTAAAAACAATCGATACATTTGCAAAGAAGTATGGGAAGGAAACTCAGGTGGAAGTGCTGAATGCAGCCATGGCTAAGACGGAACTTGCGGATCTTGCCTTCGTTCCCATGAATGCTGCGAAACTCCGGGGGGATTTTTCCTTGGAAATTAAAACCAGGGGCATTACGGCTCAGGAAAAGTCCGGTCGTTGCTGGATGTTTGCCGCTTTAAATATCATGCGGGAAATGATTGCCGAAAAGTGCAATCTGAAGGAATTTGAATTATCCGCCAATTACATTACCTTCTTTGATAAATTGGAGAAGGCGAATAACTTCCTGGAGTCCATTATTTTATATGCTAATGAGGATGTGAATAGCCAGGCCATGCTCTATACCTTGGATGGCGTGAGTGATGGGGGCTTTTGGGGAATGGCTGTGGATCTCATTAAGAAATATGGCATCGTGCCAAAGAGTGTTCAGCCGGAATCCTATCAGTCCAATCATACGGATAAATTTTTGAAGTTAATCAATCATCTGTTAAAGAAGGATGCCATGGAGCTTAGGGCCATGGTGAAGGCGGGGAAGGATCCTAGGAAGCGTAAGGAAGAGATGTTATATGAAATCTACCGGGCGGAGTGCATCGCATTTGGTGAGCCGGTGAAGAGTTTTCATTTTGAATACCGTGATAAGGAAGAAAAATTCCATTCCATCCGCAATATTACCCCGAAGGAATTCTATGATCGTTTTATTGGCATGGAGTTAGATGAGTATGTGGCTGTGATTAATGAGCCAACAGCGAATAAGCCATTAAATACTCCGATCACCTTCCATTCCACAGCCAATATGGCGGAAAAAAATATGTATGCCCTAAATCTTTCCATGAAGGATTTAGAGTCCCTATGCATTAAGCAGTTAAAGGGCGGGGAGCCGGTGTGGTTTGCCTGTGATGTGCTCTCTTACAGTGCCAGAAAGGAAGGGGTGTTAGATCCGGACAGCTTCCGCTATGAAGAGTTACTGGGGGGCGTGGATTTTTATATGCCAAAGAAGGAAAGGTTGGAACTTCGTAGTAGTGCTGCCAACCATGCCATGTTACTTTGTGGTGTGAATTTTGATGAGAAAAAGCAGCCGGAGCGATGGAAGATCGAAAATAGTTGGGGAAAAGATGTGGGAGAGAACGGCTACTATGTGGCTTCAGAGAAATATTTCCAGGAATTTGTCTATGAGGCCGTGATTCATAAGAAGTATATGACCAAAACCCAGCTTGGATATCTTAAGAAGAAACCTGTGGAAATCGCTGGCTGGGAAGAAGAATAGGAGGTGCGCTATGCGACTTTTATTAGCAGAGGATGAAGAAGAATTATCGAAAGCACTGGTTACGGTTTTAAAGCACCACAATTATTCGGTGGATGCGGTCTATAATGGTCAGGATGCCCTGGAATACCTGGAGACGGAATTATATGATGGGGCGATTCTTGACATTATGATGCCAAAGATGGATGGAATCACCGTATTAAAGAAAGCCAGGGAGCAGGGAATTTCCCTTCCTGTAATTCTTCTGACAGCTAAATCTGAGATTGATGACAGAGTCACCGGCTTGGATGCGGGAGCGGATGATTATCTTACCAAACCCTTCTCCATGAAGGAGCTGTTAGCAAGAATTCGTGCCATGACCCGTCGTCAGGGAGAAACCACGGATAATCAGCTAAGTTATGGCAATATTACGCTGGATCGGTCCACCTATCTTTTATCTTCGGACCAGGTGGCAGAACCGGTGCGCCTTGCCAATAAGGAATTTCAAATGTTAGAGATGCTTTTAGTGAATCCCGGTCAGATCATCTCCCAGGACCAGTTCATGGATAAAATCTGGGGATATGACTCGGAGGCGGAGCAGAACGTGGTATGGGTATATATTTCCTATCTGCGAAAGAAGCTAGCCAATTTAAAAGCCAATGTCAATATTAAAGCCTCCCGTGGTTTGGGGTACAGCGTGGAGATTGCCAGTAAATAATTCTGCCAATCGGCAGATAGTGGGAAAAGAAGGGATGGGAGTTCATTTCTCCCAATCGCTCCAATAATCATTCTATGGGGATAGAATCGAGGATATGCCATGATTAAACGAATGCGTCGACAATTTATAGCCATTGCCATGGGCTCCATGGGACTGGTGCTTGCCATATTAATTACCGTATTAAATGTGGCCAATTACATTCAGATTGGAAAGCAGGCGGATCAGCGTCTGGACCTTTTAGCAGATAACCATGGTGTCTTTCCAGATCATATGATGATCCGTATGGAAGACCGGAGGGGCATGTGGGAAGATGGTGCCAATCCCGCCACAGGAAATTTGGAAGATGGCAAGGCTCCTTCTACAGGAAATCCGGAAGATGGCATGGCGCCAGGTTCGGGCAAGGAATTTTCTGATAAGAAATCACTGTTCCACCAGTGGTTTACGGAGGATCTTGGAGCAGAGACCCCCTTTGATACCCGATACTTTACCGTGACAGTAGATGGGGAGGGGAATGTGATTGCCTCCAATCTTGACTATATCGCTTCCGTAACCCAGGAAGAGGCCGAAGCATACGTAGCCAAGGTAAGAAAGGAAGGAAGTAGCAGGGGATATGAGAGTACTTACCGCTATGTGGTAAGTAACCAGTCCGATGGGATCATGTATTTATTTGTGGATTGTACCAAGGATCTGCAAAGTTTTCGAAACTTCCTGCTTGCCAGTATTTCCATCTGTGTTCTTAGCCTATTAGTGGTCTTTATTCTCATCTATATCTTTTCTAAATGGGTGGTAAAACCCATGGCAGAAAGTTATGAAAAGCAGAAGCGCTTTATTACGGATGCCAGCCACGAAATCAAAACGCCACTTACCATTATTGATGCCAACTGTGAAGTGCTAGAGATGATGGAGGGGGAGAATGAGTGGACCCAGAGTATCCGAAAGCAGATGAAGCGCCTGGCGTCTTTGACGGAAAAATTAGTAATGCTAAGTCGTATGGACGAAGAGGGCGCCAAACTGGAGATGAATGATTTTAATCTCACGGAGGCCCTATCCGATACGATTCAGACCTTCGAGTCCGTGGCAGAAGCCAAGGGACGAATTTTAGAGGTGGAATTGGAGGAGAATGTTTCCTATCATGGCAATGAAGGCATGATTCGGCAAATGTGTTCCCTCCTTGTGGATAACGCCCTCAAATATACCCCGGAAGGGGGAAAGATTTCCATTACCCTAAAGAGTAATGGACGAAATCGTCTGTTGTATTTTATCAATGATGCCGAGGATCTAACCATCGGCAATTATGATGTGCTTTTTGAACGATTCTACCGTCGGGATGCTTCCCGAAGCAGCCAGACCGGTGGACATGGAATCGGACTCAGTGTGGTGGCTTCCATTGTAGCCGCTCATAAAGGAAAAATCCGTGCTCGCAGTGAGGATGGTAAAAAAATGGAATTTAAGGTGGTTTTGTAACCCATGAATGTGTTAAACGTAGAGAATGTAAGTAAGAATTATAGTAATCGGGATCTTTTAGATCATGTGTCCTTAGGCGTTAATGAGGGGGATAAGATTGGTGTCATCGGCTTAAATGGCTGTGGCAAATCCACCTTCTTAAAGATCGTCTCCGGCCAAGTGGAACCGGATGAGGGACAGGTGGTGATGCAAAATGGCTTAACCATCTCTTTTCTCCCGCAGGATCCTGTCTTTTGCGAGGGGGATACCATTCTTTCCTATGTAAGTCGGGGAAAGACCTATCAGGATGGGGATCGAAGCATTGAAAGTGAAGCCAAGGTGGTGTGCAATCACTTAGGAATCACCAATCACTTACAGCCGGTGCAGGAACTTTCCGGAGGTCAAAAAAAGCGAGTAGCCCTTGCCAGATGCCTGATCGCTCCCAGTGATATTCTGGTTTTAGATGAGCCCACCAACCACTTGGATCAGGCCATGATTCTGTGGTTACAGGACTATTTAAAGCGATTTAAGGGAGAACTTTTAGTGGTAACCCATGACCGGTATTTCCTGGATCAGGTAACCAATCGGATTGTGGAAATTCAGGGAGGAAATCTCTATTCCTATGATACCAATTACTCGGGGGTGCTCGAGTTAAAGGTGGCCAGGGAAGAGATGATGGCCTCTACGGAGAAGAAGCGTCAAAATATTCTTCGTACGGAGCTTGCCTGGATCCGCCGCGGGGCGCAGGCCCGTTCCACCAAGCAACAGGCCCGGATTGACCGGTTTGAGGATCTAAGAAAGGCTTCTAAGGAAGCAAGGGAAGCCATGGCAAAGTCCACCTTAGAAGTATCCTCCATCTCCACAAGAATTGGTAAAAAGACCATTGAAGTGGAGCATGTGAGTAAATCCTATAAGGACCGCGTGGTAATTCGGGACTTTTCCCATATTGTGCTAAGGGATGAGCGAATTGGATTTGTTGGTCCGAATGGTTGTGGTAAAAGTACCCTGATGAAGATTATTGCAGGGGTGGAGGAGCCCACAAGCGGCACCGTTTCCATCGGAGAAACCATTAAGATTGGCTTCTTTCGCCAGGACAATTCCATCTTAGATGAGAATCAGACGGTGATCGAACATGTGAAGGATATTGGGGAATACATTCCAACCGTGGATGGAAGAATTACCGCTTCGCAAATGTGTGAAAAGTTTCTTTTTACTTCCAAGCAACAATATACTCCAATTAGTAAGCTCTCCGGAGGGGAGAAGCGAAGATTACATCTCTTGAGTGTATTAATGGAAGCTCCCAATGTGCTGATTTTAGATGAGCCAACCAATGATTTGGATATTGAAACCCTGGAAATTTTGGAAGATTATTTGGATCGATTTGTGGGCATGGTTTTAGTGGTATCCCATGACCGGTATTTCCTGGATCGTATTGTGGACCGCATCTTTGCCTTTGAAGGAAATGGGGTAATTACCCAGTACGAGGGAGGCTTTACGGATTACTGCGAGAAGGCCACGAAAAAGGGAGTCCTTGATTTATCCAATATCTACGGCTATGGGGAGGAGAAAGGAAATGGCACGAAGGATAAGAATGCATCCGAATGCGACCTTCCTTCTGGAAAAGAACAGTATGCAGCCATGAAGGCGGCGAATCAGAAATTAAAATTCTCCTATGCTGAAAAGAAGGAATATGAAACCATTGATGATGAGATCGAAGCCTTGGAGCTTCGATTAAAACAAATGGATGAGGAAATGGTAAAGAATGCTACCAATGCAGGAAAATTAGCAGAACTTACCAAGGAACAACAGGAGGTGAATGCAGCGCTGGAGCATAAGATGGAGCGCTGGGAATACTTAACAGAGCTAGCAGAAAAGATTCAACAAAGTAATTCCTAATCTTTAAGGTTAATTTAAGTTTCCATGGGTATACTTCAATCATCGAAAGAGAAAAAACTCTTACAAGAATGGAGGAAGAACCATGGCAGAACAGATGACCTTTAAACGATACGAAATCAAATATCGTGTAACGAAGGAAGAAAAAGCCAGAATATTAGAAGCGATGGCGGATCACATGATCCCCGACGAGCATGGCCGCAGCGTAATTCAGAGTATGTATTACGATACCCCGGATTTTCGATTGGCAAGAAAGTCAATGGAAAAGCCTGAATATAAAGAAAAATTAAGACTCCGTAGTTATGGAGTTGCTAAGGATGACACGGGGGTATTTATCGAGCTGAAGAAGAAGTACGATGGAGTGGTTTATAAGAGACGAATCCAGATGAGTAGTAAGGAAGCAGAATCTTATTTAAATCACGGTATCGATACAGGGTATGAAGCCAAAGCATCCAGGAAGGATGTGCAGATCAAGAAGGAAATTGATTACTGCTTTGCCAATTACACCCACTTACAGCCACAGATCATGCTTAGTTACGAGCGGGAAGCATTCTATGATAAGGATGATCATGAAATCCGAATGACCTTTGATGAACATGTGTTATGGAGAAATTACGATTTGTCCATGACCAAGGGAATCTACGGAGAGCCGGTACTGGATGAGGGATATTCCTTACTTGAGATTAAGGTGTTAGGAACCATGCCACTTTGGATGAGCAAGGTCCTTGCAGAGTTAAAGATTTATCCAAATTCCTTTTCCAAGTATGGAACGGCTTATACCATTCTCTATGATCGCATGAAGAATGCATTGGAACCAAGCCTTCGTACCAGTTTTGCAGGTTCTACCATCCTTCTTGGACAGACAGCTTACAACAGTAGAAAACGTCCGGAGGTGGCTTACAGCTAAGCTTTATGAGAACTCTAGAAAGAGTTTTGGGGAACGATAATTTGATGAATATTAGTTTGGAGGAATAAAATTATGAATACTTTTTTTCAGGGAATCTTTGAAACAACTACCACCAGTGTGAATACGGGAGGATTTTTCCTCTGCATTGTGGTTGCTTTAGTACTGGGCATGGTATTAGCCTTTAGTTATGAATATAAGAATAATACATCCAAGAGCTTTTTGATGACCATGGCTTTATTGCCAAGTATCGTATGCGTTGTCATTATGATGGTAAACGGCAATGTGGGAGCAGGAGTTGCAGTAGCAGGCGCCTTCAGTCTGGTTCGTTTCCGTTCCGTAGCAGGAAGTGCCAAGGATATTAGTGCCATCTTCCTTGCCATGGCATCCGGTTTAATGGTGGGCATGGGCTATCTTGGATATGCGATCTGCTTTACCGTAATCCTTTGTATCGCATTTGTAGGATTAAATGTGTCCGGTTTTGGGGAAGAAAAGAGTGCCCCATTGGAGAAGAGCCTTCGTATCACGGTTCCAGAGGATTTAAATTATACGGATAGTTTTGGAGATATTTTAGAAGAATATACCACCAAGTCCGAATTAATGACGGTTAAGACCACCAATATGGGTTCTTTATTTAAGCTGGCTTACCATATTACCCTGAAGGAGAATGCCGATGAGAAGGCCATGATCGATGCTCTGCGCACGAGAAATGGAAATCTGGAAATCAGTATCTCTGCTCAGGAAGTGAAATTATTTGAATTATAAGGACCGGAAAGAAGTCCGGATAAAAAGAAATAAAGAGGCGGAAAACATTGGATTTTCCGCCTTATTTTTATTTGGCGGAAATTGTATCAGCCCCCCGAATATGGTATAATAAAGGATATTTATAGAGATTTGTGTCAGATGTTAGCGTTAATTGAGATGGGGGCGATCATATGGGCGAGCAGTTTGAGAACAAGGAGCGATATAGTCTGTGGGACTGGATTCGCTATTTCTTTGGATTCTATAAGAATCCTCCATATATTGAAGAACGTCTGAAAGAAGCGGATGTTCGAAGTGCAATGTATCTTACGGTAGCGGTCATCGGGATTGAAATCTGGATGTTACTTCGCTATGTCAAGCGTTATGTAATCACGGGCAAATGTGCTACCATCGGAGTCTTTTTTCATTACACCAAGGGATATTGGCTGTTGCTACTTGCTTCCTTAGTCATATTTACCTATTCGGTCCTCTATATGACGGGGCATATGAAGAAATTAAGAAAGCATAGTCGATTGCTTATCTTTTTGTATATGGCCTGCGGCGTGTATTTTGGCGTGGTGCAGTCCTTTAGTGATTTTTCCAAGGGCAAGATGATCATCTGTTTTCTTACCATGGCTTTATATGGCACCTTTATCTTTGTGGTACGTCCATTTATTTCCATTCTGTTAATGGGTAGCGTGGGCTGTGGCTTCGTCTACCTGATTAATCATTATGCCTTTGATAAAAGCGGTGTGCAGTTACATATGGAATCCGGGGATTTGGTGAATTATACCACCTTCTTTATTTCCCTGATTGTGTTATATATCACCATTTATTTTCAGCGTTACCGGGATGCCCAGAAGGCTTTCCGCTTAGAAGTGGCTAATAAAACGGATGCCCTTACAGGAATTAATAATGTGCAGGGCATGGAAGAGAAAAGTGAGGAATATCTTTCTTATCTCTTAAGTCAGGGAAAGAAGCCTGTATTTTTAGTCTTTAATGTGAAAAATTTCCAGACCTATAATGATCGTTATGGATATCATGGCGGGGATTTATTATTAAAGAATATGGCAAGGATTATTTCCGAAGTCTTTGAAGGAGAAGTATATGCAAGACATGCGGCGGATAAATTCCTTGTGATTACGGATATGGAGCATGCTGAGCCCCGTGGAAGGCTGGTAAAGCGCCGCCTACAGGAATTGTATGAGAGTGAAATCTACCTGGATGTGAAGGTGGGAGCGTTCCAGACCACGGATCCTACGGTTTCTCCTCGGAATGCCATGGACCGTGCCCGCTATGCCATGAATCGCCTGAAGAACCGGGATGATATCTTTATTGCAGAATATGATGAAGAGAATGAGAAGGATTATATCCTCCGTCATCATATTTTAAATAATATTGAGAATGCGGTGCGGGATGGCTATATTCAGCCATATTATCAGCCGGTGATGGATGCCAAGGATGGAAGTATCTGTGGTTGTGAGGCGTTAGCCAGATGGATTGACCCGGAACTTGGATTTCTTTCTCCGGGCGCATTTGTACCGATTCTGGAAGAATCCCGTCAGATTCATAAATTGGACCGTTGCATTATGGAATCCGTGTTGCGTCAGATGCGAAGCACCTTGGATGCAGGAGGAGTGGTACTTCCGGTGTCCTTAAATTTCTCCCGTCTGGATTTTGAACTAATGGATGCGGTGGGAGAACTGGATGAATTAATGAAGAAGTATGAGATTCCGAAGGAATTCATTCATGTGGAGATTACGGAGAGTGCTCTGACGGAGAATGAAGAAGGGCTGCATCAGGCAGTGGATCGCCTCCATGATATGGGATATGTGGTATGGTTGGATGATTTTGGTTCCGGATATTCTTCCCTGAATGTATTAAAGGATTTCCGATTTGATTTATTAAAGATTGATATGGTGTTCTTAAAGGCCTTCTCTGGCAATGAGAATTCCAAAGTAATTATTCGCTCCATTATTGAACTTGCTAATTCCCTTCATATGAAGACCTTAACGGAAGGGGTGGAGACGGATGAAGCGGTGGAATTTTTAAGGGAGTCTGGCTGTGAGAGATTGCAGGGTTATTACTATGGTAAACCTCAGACCTATGAGGAGATTTCAGCCAAGATGAAGACGGGAACTTATCAAATATCCCGGGAATTACAGGATATTCAGAGGCAGTTGGCCAAGGAAACGATAGGAACGTGTGAAGGAGCAGCGACATGAAAGTTGCATTTTTAGATATTGATGGAACCCTTACCTCGGAGGTGGATGGAAGTATTCCGGAAAGCACCAGGGAGGCGATTCATCGTGCAAGAACGTTGGGACATAAGATGTTTATCAATACCGGACGTTGTTTTCAGAATGTGGAACCAAGATTTCGGGAAGTCGGTTGGGATGGTTATGTCTGTGGCTGCGGAACGGATATCTATGCGGAGGGGCAGAATATCCTCTATCAGCCAATGACAAGAGAAATCACCAAGCAGATCTTGGAGATTGCGAGAAAAACGGATGTGGATATCGTCTTTGAGTCCCGTAAGGAAGTGAACTTTGATCCGGATCACACCCTGCATCATCCCGATGCCATTGCGCAGTATGAGAAATTTTTAGATCGTGGCTATCATATGCGGGATACATTGGACACACCGAATTTCTTTGCAGATAAATTCTGCATCTGGTATGAGAACGAGGAACAGTTATGGAACTTTCGCTTAGTCAGTGATCCTTTATTTGAATTTATTGACCGTGGGAATCATTTTGCAGAATTTGTACCCTATGGATATTCTAAAGCCACGGGAATTTATCGTGTGTTAGATTATTATGGATTAAGCATTGCGGATGCTTATGCATTTGGAGATAGTCGCAATGATATCTCCATGTTAGTGGCCGTGCCGGGAAGTGTTGCCATGGGCAATGCCGAGCCGGAGGAACTAAAGGATATGGTGAGTTATGTAACCACCAAGGCCAGTGAAGATGGCATTGCCAAAGCTTTTGAGGCATTGGGCTTTTTTAAGGAAGCTTCTCCAAAAGATTACAGAGATTTTACCAAAGTAGGAATGAAGAATTGACAAAAGGATGGGATAATTAGATGAATTACGACACTCTGGGGCAAGTAGTAGAGCCCCTGTTAACCTGGTTTGGGAAGAAGAGACGTGCTCTTCCCTGGAGAGTGGATACGGATCCATACCATGTATGGGTGTCGGAAATTATGTTACAACAGACAAGAATAGAAGCCGTGATTCCTTACTACGAACGATTCTTACAGGTTCTCCCCGATGTGGCAAGCCTTGCGGACTGCGAAGAGGAGAAACTTTTAAAATTATGGGAGGGGCTTGGATATTATTCCCGTGTGCGGAATATGAAGAAGGCCGCTCTTGTGGTGATGGAGGAGTATCAGGGGGAGTTTCCCGATACCTATGAGAAGTTAGTGAAACTTCCGGGAATTGGAACCTATACTGCAGGTGCCATTGCTTCCATTAGTTTTGGACGCAGGGCAGCAGCCGTGGATGGCAATGTACTGCGTGTCATTACCAGACTGCTTGCAGATTCCCATAATATTATGGATGAGAAGTATCGCAAGGAAGTGAAGTCGAAGCTGGAGGCAATATATCCCGTGGGGGAAGAGGCAGCCATGCTTACGGAAGGCTTGATGGAACTTGGAGAAGTGGTATGCCTTCCAAGTGGAATGCCACAGTGTGAAGTATGTCCTCTAGAAGATCTTTGTCAGGCAAGAAAGAAGAATACCATGTTGGACTATCCTGTGAAACAGGTGGAAAAGAAGGTAAAAGAGGAAAAACAGACTTTGTTTTACATCCTGGATGAAAAGGGACGTCTGGCTTTATTGAAACGACCGGAAACCGGATTATTAGCGGGAATGTGGGAACTGGTCAGTGCGCCGGGACATCTGAATAAGAAAGAGGTGGAGAAGTATCTTCAACACCTGGGACTTTCTGTGATTTCCATGGAGGCTATGAGTTCCTATAAGCATGTATTTTCCCATATCATCTGGCAGAATCAAACCTATCTGGTACGTTGTCATAATTTACGAAAAAAATACATCCCTTCCACCAAAACATCGGAGGGCAGGGAAATCATTTATTGGGTAACGAAGGAACAATTACAACATGAGATTGCGCTTCCTACAGCATTTAAAAAATGTATGGCTGAGGGGGCGAAAAGGGGAAAATGATATGGGCAAGAAAGAGCGAGAGGAGAAAAAGGTCGAACGAAAAGAGGCCAAAAAGCAGGAAAAGACCTTAAAGAAGGCGGAGAAGAAGGAAAAAAAGGAAGAAAAAAAGGAAAAGAAGCAGAGTCTTAAAAAGACGGAGAAGAATTCCGTAAAGAAAGCTGCAAAGCACCAGGTGGCAGGAACTCCTGTATTTGCACAAAGCAAGGAGAAGCATTTTACCAACCGCGAATTATCCTGGCTGGAGTTTAATGAGCGTGTATTAAATGAAGCAGGAAATCCAAGGGTTCCCCTGGCGGAGCGCCTAACCTTTGTTTCCATCTATCAGTCCAACTTGGACGAATTCTTCCAGGTTCGCGTAGGCACCTTAATGGTGCAAATGCATTCGGATGAGGTAATCCGTGATAATAAGACGGATCTGACTAGCGCCGAACAGGTGCAGGCGATTGTAAAGCGGGTTACCGGGCTGGAGGAAAAGAAGGCAAGAATTTATGAGCAGCTCATGGGGGAATTGGAGCCCCATGGTATTCGCATTATCAATTTTAATAAATTATCCGTGGATGAGGGAAAGATTCTAGAGGCTTATTTTGATAATCAGATTGCGCCCTTTTTAGCACCATTTATTCTGGATAAGAAGCAACCCTTCCCATTCTTAAATAATAAGGAACTCTATGCCCTGGTGGTACTGGAGGGAAAGAATGGAAAGAAAAATAGTCGAAATCGTATTGCCATTATTCCATGTACCAATAGTGTATTTAAGCGTCTGATTGAAATTCCAACCAGACCTGGATGCTTCATGCTTTCTGAAGAAATCATTCTTCATTTTGTAGGAAAGCTCTTCCCACAGTATGAAGTGGCAGAAAAATCCGTTCTGCGTGTAACAAGAAATGCGGATATTGATGCGGTGGAAGTATATGATGAGGATATGGATTACCGGGATGTGATGGAAAAGTTAATTCGCAAGCGCCGCCGTTTAAGTCCGGTACGTGTGGAATTAACCAGACAGATCAATCCTTTAGTCAAGAAGAACTTAGCCCTCCTATGTGGCATTGGCGAAGATCATATTATTCAGGTAAAGACTCCACTGGATTTAAAATTTGTATTCTCTCTCCAGAATTATCTGCGGGAGAAGACGGAATTATTCTATCCAAAGCGGGTGCCACAAAACCCTGTGGATTTAGATATTTCCCTTCCATTGATTCCTCAGATTGAGAAGAAGGATGTGTTATTATCCTATCCATTTGAGAATTTCCGTAGCTTCTTAAAGCTTCTTTCGGAAGCAGCGGTGGATCCAAGCGTGGTATCCATTAAGATGACTCTCTACCGTGTGGCGGACCGTAGTAAGGTGATTGAAGCCTTGGTGGAAGCGGCGGAACATGGCAAGGAAGTGGATGTATTAGTGGAACTTCGTGCTCGTTTCGATGAGGCGAATAATATTGAGATGTCCCGTCGTCTGGAAGAGGCAGGATGTCGCATTATCTACGGTTTAGGAGAGTATAAGGTGCATTCGAAGTTATGCATCATTACCCGGAAGACCGAGGCAGGGTATTCTTATATTACCCAGATTGGTACGGGGAATTATAATGAGAATACCTCCCGCCTTTATACGGATCTTTCCTTGATCACCAGTAATATGAATATTGGTAAAGAAGCCAATGATACCTTTAATGCACTGTTACGAGGAGAGACGGTGAATGCCACCAATTACCTCTTTGTTGCACCGAACTGCCTGCAGAATAAGGTTCTGGAATATATTGATTGTGAGATTGGAAAAGCTAAGATTGGAATGCCTGCCTATATCGGAATTAAGATTAATTCCCTGACGGATAAGGACATTATGTTAAAACTCTATGAGGCTTCCCAGGCGGGGGTACGCATTGAGTTAATCGTCCGTGGAATCTGTTGTTTACTTCCGGGAATTCCAGGACTTAGTGAGAATATCACCGTGGTGTCCATTGTGGGACGTTACTTAGAGCATTCCAGAATTTACCGATTTGGTGTGGATAGTGATGATAAGATCTTCATTGCTTCTGCGGATTTCATGACCCGTAATACCCTGCGCCGAGTGGAAGTGGCTGCCCCAATCTATGACGAACGGTTAAAGGAGAGAGTTCGTCACATCTTTGATACCTGTATGAAGGATGATGAGAAGGGAAAGCTTCTGACAAAGGATGGGGGGTATGTGGATCGGAACCTTTCCGATGTGAAGGTGGATGCTCAGGAAACCCTTTATGAGGAAGCCTATGAAAAGGCGCCTAAGAATTGAAATACAGCGATAAAGACGATATAATAATATCATTAAAAAGAGTTTACGAAGAGTTAAGAAAAAGATTTGATTGATTGAAGTACGGGGCTTCAAGGATGGGGGATGCGTATGCAGATAACTAATCTTCGAATCTGTAATTTTAAGTCGATTCGTGATCTATCACTGAATAACATTGAAAGTGCAATGATCTTAGTAGGTCGTAATAGCGTGGGTAAAACCGTGGTGTTAACTGCCCTGAAAGCCATTAGTGGAACCTATAAGATTCAGGAAAGCGATTATAATGGCAGTGCCAATATCACCATGGAAGTAACCATGAGGATTACTTCCGAGGATATGGCACTGATGCATCAAACCGGACGTTTTAGCAGGTTTAAGCGCTATGACCTGTGGGAGGAGGATTTTTGTCAAAAATTCCCTTCCTACAAGGATGGCGAAATTCATTTTACCTATATTGTCAACCGCGATGGAGTAGAACGCTTTGAGGATGGCGTAAAGAAGAATAACTCCTTAATCCGCGAATTATTTCCACAGATTTATTATATTTCTCCGGATCGGGATGCGACCCAGATCCAGAATGCAATTTTTAATAGTAACCATGATTTACTTAGTCTGCGTAGTGGCAGTTGTGTTTTCGACTCCACCAAATCCTGCGTGGACTCTTTTCAGTGCATCGGCTTAATTCATCAAAAAAAGCCGGAGGAACTCACCGCCCATGAGACTGCACGACTCTTAGAGTATAAGCTTTTATCCATGGGATATCGGGATATGATGGAGCGTTTTAATTATTATTTTCATAAGAATGCCCCCCAGATGGATTCCATGGAATTTGCCTTAGATATTGATATGAAGAACGCATTTGAACCAAGAATCTTTCTTCGCAATAATGAGAGAGGCATGTCTTCGGAAGTTAATAATTTAAGTGCAGGTATGAAGAGTATCTATCTTCTGTCCTTATTAGAGGCATATTGTGAGATGGAAAGTGAAGTTCCAAGTATCATTCTGATTGAGGATCCGGAGATGTATCTGCATCCACAGTTACAAAAATCCGCCAGTGAGATCCTATACCGCCTCACCAAGAAGAATCAGGTGATTTTCACTACCCATTCACCGAATCTCATCTTTAATTTTAATTCCAGACAGTTAAAGCAGATTCAGTTAGATTCCGAGGGCTATACCATCGCCAAGGAAGATGTGGATGTGGACTCCATCTTAAATGACTTAGGATACTCTGCTAACGATATGATGAATGTCAGCTTTGTCTTCATCGTGGAAGGAAAGCAGGACCGGGCAAGGCTTCCTTTGTTGTTGGAAAAATATTATGGAGATATCTACGACGAGAATGGTCAGTTAAACCGTATCTCCATCATTACCACCAACAGCTGTACCAATATTAAGACCTATGCCAATTTAAAATACATTAACAGTGTATATTTAAAGGATTCCTTCTTAATGATCCGGGATGGGGATGGAAAGAATCCGAATTATTTACGGAATCAGCTGACCAATTACTATAAACAGGCAGCTAGTAATGATAAGGCAATTCCAAGGGTAAAACCGGAGAATGTGCTGATCCTTCACTATTACTCCTTCGAGAATTATTTCCTTGATCCTAAAATCATGGCCGAAATCGGAGTGGTAAAGAGTGAGAATCAGTTCTATGACATCCTCTGGAACAAATGGAAAGAATATCTTTATAAGCTGTCTAGCGCAAGACGACTGCAGGAGAAGATTAAGCGAAAGATTGCAAGCCGCAACGATTTAATTCAGTACATGGAGGAAATCCGGATCTACGTCCGGGGCCACAATCTCTATGACATCTTCTATGGCAAGTACAAGGGCGAGCGGGAGGAAGCGATTCTGAAAAAATACATTGAAGCTGCCCCACGGGATACATTTAAGGATATCCTGGATTCCATCGATCATTTTGTCTTCTTTGACAATAAGAAGGTGGAGTAGTTTCATGACCTAGAAACCATGCAAATGTAATATATATTTGGGAAAGGATGGGAGAGTGCATATGGCAAAAGATCAGAAGGTTGTAACAAAGGCGGAGAAGGATCATTTTCGGGCGGAACTTGCGAACCGTCAGCAGGTGATTAAGAATGCCAAATTACCGGTGGTAGTTTTGATTGAGGGATATAGTGCAGCAGGAAAGGGAAGCGCGATCGGAAGTATCATTCATTATATGGATCCAAGATTTTTCAAGGTTTATAACATGGATGTGGTTTCCGAAGATGAGGCAAGAAAGCCATTCCTGTATCGTTATGCACAAAAACTTCCAAAGCAGGGACAGATTGCCATCTTTGATGGTGGTTGGATGGATGCCACGGTGCATGGCTATGTATCCGGCGCCCTCACGAAGAAGGAATATGAAAAGCAGGTTACAAGCATCCGCCAGTTTGAACGTCAGTTAGTGGATAATGGATATCTTTTAGTGAAGTTCTTCTTAGAGATTGATGAAGAGGAGCAGAAGAAACGTCTTGGTGGCTTAGCGGATCGAAAGAATACCAAATACCGTGTAAGCGATTATGACATGGAGCAGAATAAGCATTTTAAGGAATATCGCAAGGCCTTCCGGGAATTTATTAAGGCTACGGATACGGGAATCTGCCCTTGGAATTGTATTCGCGCAGATCATCGGGATTTAGTGGAAAAGAAAGTGGCAAGCACCATTACTGCAGGAATTGATGCCATGGCAAGCCACCCACATGTGGCCGAATTACAGGAAAATCCATTCCCAATGGTGGAATTTCATGGACTTTCTTCCTACGACTTAACCGACAAGGTATTAAGTGATGAGGAATATCGCAAGGAATTAAAGGAGTGCCAGAAGAAATTAGCCAAGCTCCATAATAAGATTTATCGCAAGAAGATTCCGGTAATCATCGCCTATGAAGGCTGGGATGCAGCGGGTAAGGGTGGTAATATCAAGCGTATTGCCCAGGCCTTGGACCCTCGTGGTTATGAGGTGTTCCCAATTGCTTCTCCAAGTACAGAAGAGAAGGCACGTCATTATCTGTGGCGCTTCTGGACCCGTCTTCCAAGAAGTGGACATATTGCCATCTTCGACCGTACCTGGTATGGCCGTGTGATGGTGGAACGATTAGAGGGATTTTGCTCCGAGAATGACTGGAAGCGGGCCTATAACGAGATGAACGAATTCGAGCGGGATCTTACGGATTGGGGTGCCATCGTGATTAAATTCTGGGTACAGATTGATAAGGATACCCAGCTTGCAAGATTTACGGATCGACAGAATACTCCGGAGAAGCAGTGGAAGATCACGGAGGAAGATTGGAGAAATCGTGAGAAGTGGGATCTGTACGAAGGTGCAGTGAATGAGATGATTGAAAAAACTAATACTACATTTGCTCCATGGCATATTTTAGAGTCCAATGATAAGAAATATGCCCGAATTAAAGCAATGAAAATTGTGATTCAGGCTATTGAAGAACGCCTGGCCAATCCGATATAATGGATGACGTATGATGTGAGCATCATATGAAAATATAGGAAAGTAAAGGTAGAAACAAATGGATCCAAAAAAGCCTGTTGGACGCCAGAAAAATGTGCTTTCTGGTGGAGGCAAAGTGCAAAAACGAGGAGAAGGATTACATACCGGTCCTGTGGGAACGGGTACCAATCCTAAGACGAGACCATCCAATTCTTCCTATCAGGGAAGTGGACGTGCCTCTGGCGGAATGAGGGCATCCGGTGGAAAAAGTCCTCTCTTAATTATTGTTGTCATTGTAATTACTTTATTAGGTGGAGGTGGCGGACTGAGCAGTCTCCTTGGCGGTTTGGGAAGTTATTCCTCCTCCGATTATGGAAACTATTCCGATTATTCCTCCAATTCTTCGGCGGGAGTGAATGCTTCCAGCCAGATGGTGGATACTTCGGTGGCGGCAGGAAGTCGTGCCAAGTACACCACAATCCTTGGGAATAATCAGGATGTGTTCACCATTATGGTATATATGTGCGGTACGGACTTAGAGTCCAAGTACGGCATGGCAACCAATGATTTAACGGAAATGACTCGTGCAACCTATGGGGACAATATTAATCTCATTGTCTATACCGGTGGTTGTACCTCCTGGAGAAATCAGGTGGTTAGCAATAAGAAGAATCAGATCTATCAGATTAAGGATGGAAAGATGATTCTTTTAAAGGAAGAGGCTGCAGTGGCTATGACTAAGCCGGAAACTCTGACCTCCTTCATTCAATATGCAAGCAGTAACTATCCAGCGAATCGTTATGGCCTGATTTTGTGGGATCACGGCGGCGGAAGTGTGACAGGATACGGATATGATGAGAAATTCGCATCCTCCGGTTCCATGTCCCTTTCCGGTATTAATAAGGCACTTGCATCTGCTGGCCTTACCTATGATTTTATCGGATTTGATGCCTGCTTAATGGCAACGTTAGAGAATGGTCTCATGCTTTCCGATTATTGCGATTATATGATTGCTTCGGAAGAAACAGAGCCGGGTGTGGGCTGGTATTATACCAACTGGTTAACGAAGCTTGGAGCGAATACCTCCATGTCCACGGTGGAACTTGGAAAGAATATTGTGGATGATTTTGTGTCCGTGTGTGCTACTTCTGCCAGAGGACAGAAGACCACCCTGTCCGTCGTGGATTTAGCAGAATTATCCCATACCGTACCGGAGGAATTAAATTCCTTTGCGCAAAGCACCTCCCAGTTGATTTCCAATAATCAATATGAGAAGGTGGCTAATGCCAGAGCCGGTTCTAGAGAATTTGCACAGTCTTCCAAGATTGACCAGATTGACCTGGTAAATCTTGCCAATAACATGGGAACCAAGGAAGGCCAGGAATTAAGCGAGGCCTTGCAGGGAGCGGTAAAATACAATAAAACCTCTTCCAATGTAACCAATGCCTATGGCTTATCCATCTACTTCCCATGCAAGAAGTTATCCAAAGTGGATAGTGCGGTATCCACTTATGAAGCCATCGGTATGGATGATGATTATTCCAATTGTATTAAGCAATTTGCCTCCATGGAAGTGGTAGGTCAGGCTGCTGCAGGTGGTTCCTATACCGCCAATCCTTTAGAGAGTCTTCTTGGTGGATCTGCAGGTTCCAGCCAGTATACCAGCAGTTTTTCCTCCGGAGATATTACCAGTCTGATTGGCAATATGTTATTATCCAGTGCAGGTAATTCCTTAGGATTAGATCCTTCCGTGATGAATTTCTTCTCCCGTGGAATCCCGGAGAATGCAGCGGAGTATATCGCTTCCAACCACTTGGATGCAGGAAACTTGTATTTTACCAAGCAGGCGGATGGAACCTATACCATGCCACTGACGGATGCAGAGTGGTCCCTTCTTACGGATGTGGAAATCAACATCTTTGTGGATGATGGAACGGGATATATTGATCTTGGTTTGGATAATACCTATGAGGTTAATGAGAATGACGATTTAGTGGCTTCCACAGATGCTACCTGGCTTTCCATCAATGGAGAGATCGTAGCATATTATCATTTAAGTACCGAAGGGGATGCCGATGACTATACCATCACCGGTTATGTTCCTGCCATGTTAAATGGAGAGCGTGTCAATCTGATCTTAGTCTTTGACAGCGCTAATCCGAATGGCTATATCGCCGGTGCAACCTCGGATTATCAGGGCAGTATCGATGTAGAAGCCAAGGCTCTTGGCGAGTTAGAGGATGGGGATAACCTGGAATTTCTCTGTGATTATTATTCCTACAGTGGCGAGTATCAGGATAGCTACTATCTTGGCAATCCGGTAACCATCTCCGGGACTCCTGTGATTGGGGATTTAACCCTGACCAATGATAGCTACGTGATCACCTATTGCCTCACGGATATCTATGGACAGAAGTACTGGATTCCATTAGAACAGTAAGAAATCCTACGTTCCTACGAAAAGAATGCAAGGCACACAGTCTTTGGCTGTGTGCTTTTTTTAATTGTGTCCAAAGTTTCACAGGGTTAATCTTGATTTCTTGGGGGTTTTACATCTATAATAAACAGAACAACTTATGGGAGAGGAGTAATATATGTCTGATAATAACCCATTTAATAATATGAATGAGAGGGGAAAGAAGGACCCACAGCAGGATCCTAACACTCCAAATCGTAATCCGAAGATGGGACAAACCCTGATGGTAATCCTGATTGCGTCCATTGTAACCATCGTAGGCATCAGCCTGTTAAACGACATGGTCTTAGGAGCCACCAATAAGGAGATTACCTATTCCGAATTTTTGCAAATGTTATCCAACGATGAAATTGAATCCGTACGATATGACGATGATTGTATCCGGATCACTCCATCCGAACAGCCCATGGAGGGGGTGACCTTCATGTACTACACCGGATATGCGGAGGATCGCACCACCATTACGGAGCGATTAAGTGAAGCAGGAGTTACGGTGGATGCAAGAATCCCGGATCGTAATTCTTCGATTCTTGATTTTATTTTTATGTATGTATTGCCATTTGTGCTGATTTATTTCATGTTCTCCATGGTATTTCGTAAAATCGGCCACGGTGGTGGTGGAATTATGGGCGTTGGAAAGAGTAATGCCAAGATGTATATGGAAAAGTCCACCGGTATTACCTTCAAGGATGTGGCCGGGGAAGAAGAGGCCAAGGATTCCTTAGTAGAGATTGTGGATTTCTTACATAATCCGGATCGCTATGTGAAGATTGGTGCTAAGCTTCCTAAGGGTGCGCTGTTAGTAGGCCCTCCGGGAACTGGTAAGACATTACTTGCCAAAGCCGTCGCAGGAGAGGCTAAAGTACCATTTTTCTCCCTTTCCGGTTCTGATTTTGTGGAAATGTTCGTGGGTGTGGGTGCTTCCCGTGTCCGTGATCTGTTTAAGAATGCAGCGGAGAATGCTCCATGTATCATCTTTATCGATGAGATTGATGCCATCGGTAAGTCCCGTGATTCCAAGTACGGTGGCGGTAATGATGAAAGAGAGCAGACCTTAAATCAGTTATTATCCGAGATGGATGGTTTTGATAGTTCCAAGGGTATCTTTATTTTAGCAGCTACCAACCGTCCGGATGTATTAGATAAGGCATTACTTCGTCCAGGACGTCTGGACCGTAGAATTATTGTGGATCGTCCGGATTTAAAGGGACGTGTGGATATCTTAAAGGTACATTCCAAGAATGTATTAATGGATGAAACCGTGGATTTGGATGCGATTGCTCTTGCTACAGCAGGTGCCGTAGGTTCGGATCTTGCCAATATGATTAATGAAGCTGCCATCCTTGCAGTAAAGGAAGGTAGAAAATATGTGAGTCAGTCGGATTTATTCGAGGCTATGGAAGTGGTAATTGCAGGTAAGGAGAAGAAGGATCGTATCCTTACAGAGCATGAGAAAAAGGTGGTTTCTTACCATGAAACCGGTCATGCTTTGGTGACAGCCCTGTTAAAAAATTCCGAGCCAGTGCAGAAGATTACCATCGTTCCAAGAACCATGGGTTCCTTAGGTTATGTATTACAGGTTCCTGAGGAAGAGAAGCATCTTAAGACCAAAGAAGAAATGATTGATCAGATTCGGATCTTTATGGCCGGTCGTGCTGCAGAACAGGTGGTATTTAATTCGGTGACCACGGGTGCTTCCAATGATATGGAGAAGGCTACCAATATTGCTCGAAACATGGTGATGATCTATGGTATGTCCGAGAAGTTTGGTATGGTAACACTAGCTTCCGTGGAAAATCCGTATTTGGATGGTTCCGCAAGAAGACTTTGTTCGGAAGAAACTGCCACCCAGGTGGATGAGGAAGTAAAGAACCTTCTGAATCAGTGCTATGATGAGGCAGAGAAACTGATTCGTGAGAATCGTGCAGAACTGGATGAACTTGCGAAGTTCTTATATGAGCATGAGACCATTACTGGTAAGCAGTTCATGGAAATCTTCAATCGCATGAAGGGAATTGAAGTACCGGAGGAGTCCAAGGAGAACGAGGAGTCTGAAAGTGCCAAGGAAACCAAGGAGTCCGAGGAGTCTGAAACTACTGAGGAGTCCAAGGAGACTGAGGAGTCTAAGGAGACTGAAACTACTGAGGAGTCCAAGGAGACTGAGGAGTCTAAGGAGTCTGAAAGTACTGAGGAAACCAAGGAGACTGAGGAGACTAAGGAGTCTGAGTCTTTTTAAGGAAAATAAGTAGGTCGAAGTGAATCGGTAGATCAAAAGGCCAAGTAAGAATAAAAATATCCCATGATAGGGGGAAGGAACCGGGGCATAGTAGAATGCTCCGGTTTTTTAATGGAATCCTTGCAGGATTTTGTTTCTGGGGGGATAATAGGACTATCGGATGTTCTGGAGGTGTGGTAGATGGAATTTAATATTGAAGAGGAATTAAAAAAGCTTCCTGCCAAGCCAGGAGTATATATTATGCATGATGCCTCGGATGAAATCATCTATGTGGGAAAAGCGATTATTTTAAAGAATCGGGTGCGACAGTATTTTCAGAGTAGTCGCAACAAAACCTCGAAGATCCAGCGGATGGTGGAGCATATTCATCATTTTGAATATATTATTACGGACTCTGAGTTAGAGGCGTTAGTATTAGAATGTAATCTGATTAAGGAGCATCGTCCCAAATACAACACCATGTTAATGGATGATAAGACCTATCCCTATATTAAGGTAACCATGGGGGAGGCCTTTCCAAGAATTCTCATGGTACGACAGATGAAGAAGGACCATTCCAAATACTATGGTCCCTATACCAGTGCAGGAGCGGTGAAGGAAACCATTGAATTATTACGAAAGATTTATCATATTCGTACCTGTAACCGCAATCTTCCAAGGGATATTGGACTGGAGAGAGCATGCTTAAATTATCATATTCATCAATGCGATGCCCCATGTCAGGGATATATCGATCATGAGGAATATCTGGAACATGTGAAACTGGCCTGTGAATTCCTGGATGGAAAATATCAGACAGTTTTAAAACTTCTCGAAGAAAAGATGAAGGATGCGGCCAAGAACCTGGACTTTGAAGAGGCAGCAGAATACCGGGATCTTCTTGGCAGTGTAAAGCAGATCGCCCAAAAACAAAAAATTACCAATTCGGATCTTGAGAATAAGGATATCATCGCCTGTGCACAGGAAGGGGAGGATGCAGTAATCCAGGTCTTCTTTGTGCGAGAAGGCAAATTAATGGGCCGGGAGCATTTTCATATGAATGTGGCTGTAGCAGAGGAGCGAAGCCAGATTGTAACGGGCTTTATTAAGGATTATTATGCGGGTACTCCATTTATCCCCGCACATATTGTGGTGCAGGATGGATTAGAAGAAGCCAATGTCCTTGCTGGATGGCTCAGTGAACGAAGAGGCGCCAAGGTTCATATTGAGGAACCCAAGGTGGGACAGAAAGAAAAGATGGTGGAACTTGCAGAAAAGAATGCAAGAATGGTACTGGATCAGGACTTGGAGCGAATCCGCAGGGAGAAGGAAAGAACCCTGGGTGCCATGGCAGAAATTGGCGCCTGGTTACAACTTCCGGGACTGAATCGGGTGGAAGCCTTCGATATTTCCAATATCAGTGGTATGGAAAGCGTTGCCTCCATGGTTGTATTTGAACAGGGACGCCCAAAGAAGAATGATTATCGAAGATTTCGCATTAAATATGTGAAGGGTCCCAACGATTATGCCAGCATGGAAGAAGTATTAACCAGACGTTTTCTACATGGGGAAGAAGAGAAGAAGACGGGGGAACTTACCAGCTTTAGTGTGTATCCGGATTTAATTATGATGGATGGTGGCCGTGGTCAGGTAAATGTGGCACTGCGGGTACTAGAAAGTCTCCATCTTGATATTCCGGTGTGTGGTATGGTAAAGGATGATAATCACCGGACCCGTGGACTGTATTTTAATAATGTGGAGATTCCCATTGATACCCATAGTGAGGGATTTAAGTTAATTACCAGGGTGCAGGATGAAACCCACCGATTTGCGATTGAGTACCACCGGAGTCTGCGCAGTAAGAGTCAGATTCATTCCCTCTTAGATAATATTTCTGGCATTGGACCAAGTCGAAGAAAGGCTCTCATGAAGTATTTTGGGGATATTGAAGCCATTAAAAAAGCCTCCGTGGAAAAGCTCATGGAAGCGGATGGCATGACGGAGAATATTGCCAAGAATGTATATAATTATTTTCATTAAGGGTTTTTTAGGTTAGGAAGTTGTGATATTATTAACAGGTGCGAACCCGTGGGGGGCATTAGTATTGCATGAATGGAGGATGACTCTATGGATAAAGTGGAACTTACAGAAGTTGTGGAGAAGATGGAACTGGTTTCGAAGACTCCACAGATTAGTGCGGATGGAATATTTTTACATGTTCCGGAGATTAATCGTCCGGCGCTTCAGTTAACTGGATTTTATGATCAGTTCGATAATGATCGGATGCAGTTGATCGGTAATGTGGAATATGCCTATCTTCAGACCCTTTCTGCGGATGTGAAGCGTAGAAAGTATGAGCAGTTATTAAGCAGTAATATTCCATGTATTGTATTCTGCCGCGGTTTGGAGCCGGAGCAGATTTTACTAGAAGTTGCCATTAAGTATGGTGTTCCAATTTATCAGTCCCCGGGACCAACTTCCGATTTTATGGCGGAAGTCATCCGTTGGTTAAAGGTACGTTTGGCTCCGATGATTACCATTCATGGCGTATTAGTGGATGTATATGGCGAAGGCGTGCTGATCATGGGAGAAAGTGGAATCGGTAAGTCCGAGGCTGCTTTGGAGTTAATTAAGCGTGGTCATCGTTTGGTTTCGGATGATGCAGTACAGATTAGTAAGGTATCCGATGTGTCCTTAGTTGGATCCGCACCGGATGTCACCAGACATTTTATTGAACTTCGCGGTATTGGAATCGTGGATGTAAAGGCCCTCTTTGGTGTACAGAGCGTAAAGGAAACCCAGACCATCAACATGGTAATTAAGCTGGAAGAGTGGGCAAGAGAGAAGGATTATGACCGTCTTGGTACGGATGAATATATTGAATTTTTGGGAAATAAAGTGGTATGTAATACGATTCCTGTACGTCCGGGCCGTAATATCGCAGTAATTGTGGAGACGGCTGCCATTAACTTCCGTCAGAAGAAGATGGGATATGATGCCAAGGAAGAGTTATTAAAGCGTGTACAAGAGAATATGATGAAAAAAATCGAGGGGTAATGATGAAAAAATATTGTGTGGGTGTTGATGTAGGTGGTACTACCGTAAAACTTGGGGTGTTTTTATGCGATGGTACATTATTAAAAAAATGGGAAATTCCAACCAATAAGGAAGATCATGGTGCGAAGATTGTGCCGGAGATTGCTTCTTCCATTCAGGAAACCCTGCAGGCAGAAGGCATTGCTTATGATGCAGTGGAAGGAATTGGAATGGGAGTTCCAGGACCTGTCTTAGAAGATGGCACAGTAAATCGTTGTGTGAATCTTGGATGGGGCGTATTTTGTGTGAAGAAGGCGTTAGAAGAAGCAACAAGTCTTCCTGTAACCGTGGGAAATGATGCCACGGTGGCTGCCGTGGGAGAAGCATGGCAGGGTGGTGGAAAGGGCTATTCCAGCGTAGTTATGATAACCTTGGGTACCGGTGTCGGTGGCGGCATTGTGCTGCATGGAAAGCCATTGCATGGCGTCCATGGTGCAGGTGGAGAGATTGGCCATATGTTTGTGGTCCCTGAGGAGACAGAAGTCTGTGGATGTGGAAAGAAGGGCTGTCTTGAGCAGGTTGCTTCTGCTACGGGAATTGTGAAAGAAGCAAGAAAAGCACTGGCTTCTTCCATGATGCCATCTGCCTTACGAGGAGTGGATCCTTTAACTGCCAGGGATGTATGTGATGCAGCGAAGGCCGGGGATGAACTGGCTAAGGGGGTTTTGGAAAAATTAGGACATTACCTTGGACTTGCCATGTCCCATATTGCGGAAGTGATCGATCCGGAGGCATTTGTCATCGGCGGCGGCGTATCCAAAGCCGGAAAAATTCTGATTGATGTATCAGAGAAATATTTTAAGGAGTATTCCTTCCATGCGTGTCGTAGTGCGGTGATTACCCTGGCAACTCTGGGAAATGATGCAGGAATTTATGGTGCGGCTCGTATGGTAATTGACGAGGAGTAAGAAACCATGAACGAGTTTTTCGAACAGTTAAAAGATTATGCAGGAGCAGAGAATGTGAAGGAGAAGGAAAATATGAGCCTTCATACCTCCTTTCGTGTGGGAGGACCTGCGGACTATTATGTAACCTGTGAGAATGTGGCCGTATTAGCCCAGTGCATTGCCCTATGTAAGCGGGTGGAAGAGCCATATTTTGTGATGGGCAATGGAAGTAATCTTTTAGTAAATGATAATGGATATCATGGTACGGTACTTCGCCTAAAGGAGGATGGGAATTCCATTCAGTTTAAGGTGGTTGGCGAAGGGGAGGAAGCCTATGTACTTGCTACTTCCTCCGCAGGGAATAGTTTATCCAAGATTGGAACTGCTGCTGGAAAACTTGGTTATGCAGGAATGGAATTTGCTACGGGAATTCCCGGTAGCTTAGGTGGAGCCCTGGCGATGAATGCGGGGGCCTATGGCGGTGAGATGAAGGATATTGTGACGGAAGTGGTTGTATTAACTCCGGATGGTAGTGTAAAGACGGTTTCCTATGAGTCCTTAGAACCAAGCTATCGCAATAGCCGTCTGCTTCGAGAGGGAATGATTGCGATTGCGGCAACCATGAAATTGTCCCTTAGTACCCCGGAGGAAGTGGGGACTAAATTAAAGGAATTAATGGATGCCAGAAGAAGCAAGCAGCCACTGGATTATCCAAGTGCGGGAAGTACTTTTAAGCGTCCCGAGGGGCATTTTGCTGGAAAATTAATTCAGGATGCAGGTCTTTCTGGATATCGCGTAGGTGGTGCCATGGTGTCTGAAAAGCATAATGGTTTTGTGATTAATTATGATCATGCCACAGCGGAAGATATTTTAGGAGTGATCACAGACGTTCAAAAGAAGGTCTATGAGAAGTTCCAGATTTCCTTAGAGATGGAAGTAAAGATGTTAGGATTTTAGGAATATTAGGAGTATTGTGTATGAGACTTGTGATTGTCACAGGCATGTCCGGCGCAGGAATGAGTACTGCCCTGGATATGTTAGAAGATCTTGGATATTATTGTGTGGATAATATGCCAATTTCCCTGATTCCCAAATTTGCAGAACTGGTCTATGCCAATGAAGAGAAATATTCCAATGTTGCTCTGGGTGTGGATGTGCGTAATGGGAAGGAACTTTCCGGCGTGGATAATATGCTGGAAGAATTGGTCAATAACCGTTGCTATTATGAAATCCTATTTATGGATGCCAGTGATGATGTGCTATTAAAGCGATATAAGGAGACGAGACGTTCCCATCCCCTTGCAAGAGCGGACCGCATTGATAAGGGAATTGCCAAGGAACGGGAGTTATTAAAGTTTTTAAAGAATCAGTCCAAATATATCATCGATACCTCCACGCTGTTAACCAGGGAGTTAAAGAAGGAGTTGGAGCGAATCTTTGTACAGAATGAGCAGTTCTCCAGTTTGGTGGTAACCATTACCTCCTTTGGATTTAAATATGGAATTCCAACGGATGCGGATTTAGTATTTGATGTTCGTTTTCTTCCAAATCCTTACTATATTGAGGAGCTTCGTCCATTAACAGGCAATGATGCACCGATTCGAAATTTTGTGATGGACAATCCCGTTGCCAAGGACTTCTTAAAGAAACTTACGGATATGATTTCCTTCCTCATTCCCAATTACATTCTTGAGGGAAAGAATCGCTTGGAAATTGCTGTGGGTTGTACCGGTGGAAAGCATCGTTCCGTAACTTTAGCCAATGCCCTCTATGAAGCACTGCAGGGTGGGAATTATGTGGTAAAGATCGATCATCGGGATATTGAGAAAGATGCGATTCGCAAGAAGCTCTAAGTTGTATAAGAAATAAAATTTGACATTTATGCAAATAAAGTGCAAAATAAACGCATTGTATCTGGAAAATCATATGGAACGATTGAAGGAGGCAGCAGACAATGTCCTTTTCATCCGATGTCAAGGAAGAATTATCCAGGCAGTATGGACATGCCAGACATTGCCAGATTGCTGAGTTAGCAGCAATTTTTAGTACCTGTGGAAGCGTGATGCTTTCTGCACAGGACGAATTTAGTATGCGTATTTCCACGGAGAATGTGGGAGTGGCGCAGAAAGCATATAAGTTATGTAAGATTGCTTTTGAGATTACCCCGGAGATTACCATCCGTCCTTTCGTAAAATTTGGACGGAATAAGGTATATATTCTCCTGATCCGTAATGCCAAGAGTGCGGAGAGAATCTTAAAGGCTTTTCGTATATTAAAAGCGGATGGAGCTTTAGCAGAGAATCTCATGGTGGATGATCTGGTGGTACAGCAGACCTGCTGTAAGAGAGCTTATATTCGTGGCACGTTTCTTACCTGTGGATCCTTTAGTGATCCTACGAAACATTATCATTGCGAAATTGTATGCCAAAGCGAGGAGAAGGCAGTACAGATTCGGGATATGATTAATTCGTTTGAAGGAATTGATGCCAAGATTGTTCCAAGAAAGAATAGCTTTGTGGTCTATCTCAAGGAAGGAACCCAGATTGTGGAACTTCTGAATGTGATGGAAGGGCATAAGGCTCTCATGGAATTAGAGAATGTTCGAATTCTGAAAGAGATGCGCAATCATGTGAATCGTCAGGTGAATTGCGAGGCGGCGAATCTGAATAAGACCGCAGTCACTGCTGCGAAGCAGATTAAGGATATCGAACTGATCCGGGATACGGTGGGGCTTTCTAGTCTGCCGGAAAATCTCGAAGAATTAGCCTATGTACGTTTGGAATATCCGGAGGCACCACTAAAGGATTTAGGACAGTATCTGGCCAGTCCTATTGGAAAGTCCGGGGTAAACCATCGTTTAAAAAAGATTAGTGAAATTGCAGATGGTCTGCGAAACGCCAGGGGTGGCAAGGAGGAGTAAAAGAATGAAGGAAAAGACAATGATTATCGGTATTAAATCCGGACTGGAATCCCGTCCTGTTGCTGTACTTGTACAGACTGCAAGCCAGTTCGAAAGCAAGATTTACGTTGAGAGTGAATCCAAGAAGTTTAATGCCAAGAGTATCATGGGTATGATGACATTGGGTCTTGTGGAAGGCGAACCAATTACTGTGATTGCAGATGGTGCGGATGAAGCAGAAGCTCTTGAGGCTATGGAAAAGTATATTTCCGGTGCAGTAAAGATTAAATAATCATTTGATGACAATTCTTTGAAGAATGAAAAAGCCCTGTCAATCTTGACAGGGCTTTTTATTTAGCCAATCTTATATACTAACCTTAGCGGTTCCTTCCTTCTTTTCATCCACTTCTTTCTCATAGTCATCCACAATATAATTTAAGATGGATGCCATTCCTATGAATTCACAACCGTAGATGTATTCCCCATTCTCTACTGGTGAACAACGAATAATCTTAACCACACAGAATAATGGATCTTTAATCTCTCCCAGATGTAATGCTGCATTGAAATAGTAATCCAGAGGGATAATATCCTTGGAACGGAATCCAATTCCATGCTTTGAAACATCGACTACTGTAATTGGTGATGATAATGGGCCGACATTAATATTATCCTGCTTAAATAAATTAGAAACTTTTAAATCCAGGTTTGCCTTGATTCGTCTGCTTCGACGATGTTCCTCTGACATTCTTGTGTACCCCCTTACGAGAAAATATCTAGAGACATTGTACAATATTTTATGCAAAACATCAATGATTATTCTGCATTTCGACGAGGTTAACTTGGTTGATTTTAAAAATCCTATGATATATAATTTTTGAGTGTGACACGGAATTGAAATTCCGTAAGGTCCCAAGAAATTATAATTTTTTTGATGAAAAAGGATGGTAAAACAATGGAAGAATTTAAGTTGTTGTACGAAGGTAAGGTTCGTGAGGTCTATGATATCGGAGATGCGTTAGTGATTGCTGCGACAGACCGTATTTCTGCATTTGACCATATCTTAAAGAATAACGTTACCGAGAAGGGTGCAATTCTTACACAGATGTCTAAGTTCTGGTTTGATTATACCAGTGACATTATTCCTAATCACATGATTTCTACGGATGTTAAGGATATGCCTGAATTCTTCCAGCAGGATCGTTTTGTAGGAAGAGCAATGCTTTGCAAGAAGCTGACCATGCTTCCTATTGAATGTATCGTTCGTGGATATATTACAGGTTCTGGTTGGGCAAGCTACAAGGAGAATGGTACTGTATGTGGTATCAAGCTTCCAGAGGGCTTACAGGAATCCGAAAAGCTTGCAGAGCCAATCTACACCCCAAGTACCAAGGCTGAGATTGGTGATCATGATGAGAACATTTCTTTCGAGAGAAGTGTGGAAGTATTAGAGAAGAAGTTCCCAGGAAAGGGCTTAGAGTATGCTACCAAGATTAAGGATGCTACCATTGCTCTTTACAAGAAATGTGCAGAATATGCATTAACCAAGGGAATTATTATTGCAGATACCAAGTTCGAATTTGGTTTGGATGAGAATGGAGAAGTTGTCATTGGTGATGAGATGCTTACTCCAGATAGCTCCAGATTCTGGCCACAGGCTGGTTACGAAGTTGGCAAGGGTCAGCCATCCTTCGATAAGCAGTATGTAAGAGATTGGTTAAAGGCTAATCCAGACAGCGATTATCTTCTTCCAGAAGAAGTTGTTGCCAAGACTGTGGATAAGTATAAGGAAGCATATTCCCTTCTTACCGGTAAGGAATTCAAGCGCGTATAAAGTATTATTTCCATGATATTAGTTGTTTTTAAGGGGTTAGAGACAGTGAAGATATCAGGAGAATCAATATATGAGTGAACCAAATATTACAACAAGCTATGATGAGGAAGATGATGGAATCCATGAAGAGTGCGGCGTCTTTGCAGCCTATGATATGGATGGGAATCAGGTTTCTTCGACCATCTATTATGGATTATATGCACTTCAGCATCGTGGACAGGAAAGTTGTGGAATTGCAGTCAGTGATACCAATGGTCCGAAGGGAAAAGTATCTTCCTATAAGGACATGGGACTGGTCAATGAAGTATTTACCCCGGAAATCCTGGATGGATTACAGGGAAATATCGGTGTTGGTCATGTTCGTTATTCTACTGCAGGAAGTTCGGTTCGGGAGAATGCCCAGCCCCTGGTCATTAATTATGTGAAGGGTACTCTTGGCATGGCCCATAATGGCAATCTGATTAATGCGTTAGAATTACGGGAGGAATTATCCTATACTGGTGCGATTTTTCAGACCACCATTGACTCCGAAGTGATTGCATATTTGATTGCAAGAGAACGACTGAATACCCCAAGCGTGGAACTTGCTGTGGCAAGTGCCATGAAGAAATTGCAGGGAGCTTATTCCTTAGTGGTGATGAGCCCTCGCAAATTAATTGGAGCCAGGGATCCATTTGGATTTAAGCCATTATGCATCGGAAAGAGAGATCATACGTATTTTCTTTCTTCTGAAACTTGTGCTCTAGATGCCATCGGTGCAGAATTTGTAAGAGATGTTCTTCCGGGAGAGATTGTAACCATTACTCCGGAAGGCATTGCTTCGGATTGCTCCATGGCCATTAAGACCCCAAGAAGATGCATCTTTGAATATATTTATTTTGCCCGGATGGATAGCCGGATTGATGGGATCAGTGTATATGAGTCCAGAGTCATGGCGGGGCGGATCCTGGCGAAGCGCCATCCGGTGGAAGCGGACATCGTTGTGGGTGTTCCGGAATCTGGTAACGCAGCTGCTTTAGGATATTCCATGGAATCAGGAATTCCTTATGGAGTAGCATTTATGAAGAATAGTTACATTGGTCGTACCTTTATTAAACCCAAGCAGGCACAGCGGGAAAGCGCTGTTAAGATTAAGCTGAACGCCATGCCGGAAGTGGTGAAGGGCAAGCGAGTGATTATGATTGATGACTCCATTGTTCGCGGTACTACCAGTGAGCGAATTGTAAGATTGTTAAAAAATGCCGGAGCGACGGAAGTGCATGTGCGAATTAGTTCTCCTCCATTTTTATATCCTTGTTATTTTGGTACGGATATTCCAAGTTCCGATCAGTTGATTGCTTATGATCACAGTATCGAAGAAATCCGCCAGACGATTGGTGCGGACTCCCTGGGATATATTGCGGTAGATGATTTAAAGGATTTAATTGAGGGCAATGAAGACATTTGTACGGGATGTTTTACTGGCGATTATCCGATGGAGCCTCCTAAGGGGGATATCCGCGGATCATATGAAAAATAATAAACACATAGGAGGCAATTATGTACGATCGTTATACGACTCCACTGGGAGAACGTTATGCAAGTCAGGAGATGCAGTATATTTTCTCACCTGACAAGAAGTTTAAGACCTGGAGAAAGCTTTGGATTGCTCTTGCAGAAGCAGAGAATGAGCTGGGCCTTGGGGTAACGAAGGAGCAGATCGAGGAACTGAAAGAACATGTGGATGACATCAATTATGATGTTGCCAAGGAACGTGAAAAGGTGGTTCGTCACGACGTAATGTCCCATGTATATGCATATGGTAAGCAGTGCCCGAAGGCAGCGGGAATCATCCATTTAGGAGCTACTTCCTGCTATGTTGGTGATAATACGGATATTATCATCATGACCGAAGGCTTAAAATTAGTACGTAAGAAGTTAATTAATGTAATTTCTGAACTTGCGAAGTTCGCAGATGCCAATAAGAATCTTCCAACATTGGCATTTACTCATTTCCAGCCTGCACAGCCAACCACTCTTGGTAAGCGTGCTACACTTTGGATGAATGAATTAGTATTGGATTTGGAAGATTTGGATCATGTGCTTTCCACCATGAAATTACTTGGCTCTAAGGGAACCACTGGTACCCAGGCAAGTTTCTTAGAGTTATTTGAAGGGGATCACAGTAAGGTCCGTGAATTGGATCGTAAGATTGCTGAAAAGATGGGATTTGATGCGGTAGTTCCAGTATCCGGTCAGACCTATTCCCGTAAGGTGGATACCAGAGTATTAAATGTACTTGCAGGAATTGCAGCAAGTGCACATAAGTTCTCCAATGATATCCGTCTGTTACAGCACTTAAAGGAAGTGGAGGAACCATTTGAGAAGACTCAGATCGGCTCTTCAGCGATGGCTTACAAGAGAAATCCAATGCGTTGTGAGCGTATGGCATCCTTAGCAGATTATGTAATCTGTGATGCTTTAAATCCAGCCATTGTATCTTCTACCCAGTGGTTTGAAAGAACTTTGGATGACTCAGCGAATAAGCGTTTATCCGTTCCAGAAGGATTCCTTGCAGTGGATGGTATCCTGGATCTCTTCTTGAATGTTGTGGATGGTTTAGTGGTTTACGACAAGATCATCACCAGACATTTAATGGCAGAACTTCCATTCATGGCTACAGAAAATATCATGATGGATGCAGTAAAGGCCGGCGGTAACCGTCAGGAATTACATGAGAAGATCCGTACCCTTTCCATGGAAGCTGGTGCTCATGTAAAGCGTGATGGTCTGGATAATAACCTCTTAGACCTGATTGCAGCAGATCCTGATTTCCATCTTACCAAGGCAGAATTAGAAAAGACGATGGATCCAAGCAAATATGTTGGCCGTTCTCCAGAACAGGTGACCGAATATCTTGCAGAAGTAATTCAGCCAATTCTTGATGCGAATAAATCAGACCTTGGACTTACTGCTACAATTAATGTATAATATATCCGATTAGGATATTTTTTAGCGTGCAACAACCTATCCGGTCATTGCACGCTTATTTCTTATCTGGTAGAAGGATGCGGTAGAGGGGCATCCAGGGGAAGAAAGGAAAGAGGAGATGGCAAAATTATTATCCGTTGCAGTTCCTTGTTATAATTCTGCAGCATATATGTCACATTGTATTGATACGTTACTGACTGGCGGGGAGGATGTGGAAATTCTTGTGGTGGATGATGGTTCCACCAAGGATAATACTGCAGCCATTGCAGATGAATATGCAGCCAAGTATCCTACCATTGTTCGTGCCATTCATCAGGAAAATGGTGGACATGGAGAAGCAGTTAATGCGGGACTTCGCAATGCAACAGGGTATTTCTTTAAAGTTGTGGATAGCGATGACTGGGTGAATGAAGAAGCTTATGCCAAGTTATTGCAGGTGATGCGTTCCATGGTGGAAAGCAATACAGAATTGGATCTGTTAATTTCTAATTTTGTCTACGAGAAGGAAGGGAAAAAGCATAAGAAAGTAATGAGTTATCGGAATGTGTTCCCTACGGAGCAGATCATTAGCTGGGAGGATGCGAAGCGTTTCCGCTTAACCCAGTATATCTTAATGCATTCCGTGATCTATCGTACCCAGTTATTAAAGAATTGTGGATTGGTACTGCCAAAGCACACCTTCTATGTGGATAATATTTTTGTTTTTACCCCATTACCTTATGTGAAGACCATGTACTATGTGGATGTGAATTTCTATCGGTATTTTATTGGCCGGGAGGATCAGTCCGTGAATGAGAAGGTGATGATTGGTCGAATCGATCAGCAGATCCGGGTGAATAAGATCATGATTGATGATTTCGTAGAACAGCGGAAAAAGCATTTTATGAATCGTCATTGTCATCGATATATGATGAAGTATCTCAATATTATGATGGAGATTTCTTCGATCATGTTAATTCTTTCCGAAACGGATGAGAATTATGAGAAGAAGAAAGAATTATGGAGTTATTTAAAGAAGAAGGATTTCGCTTTATGGGTGTGCCTTCGTTTCTCCGTACTGGGCACTCATGTGCATCTTCCGGGAAAGATGGGGCGGAAGGTGACAAAGACGGGATATAAGATTGCCAGACGTTTTATCGGATTTAATTAATCCACGGGTCACCGTGGGAAAAAAAGTTGTTAGGGAGGATATCATAATGATATTAGATCAATTTAATTTATCAGGTAAGGTTGCAATTGTAACCGGAGCCAATACTGGCCTTGGTCAGGGAATGTGTGTGGGACTTGCTGAGGCAGGTGCCAAAGTGGTGGGCGTTGCAAGACGCTCCTGTGAGGAAACCAAAGCATTGATTGATGAATTCCATGGGGAATTTACCGAGGTGATCGCGGATCTTTCCTCCACGGATGTGATTCCGGTAATTGTGGAAGAAACCTTAAAGGCCTATGGTCGGATCGATATTTTAGTAAATAATGCAGGAATTATTAAGAGAGAGGATGCCATTAATTACACCATGGAAGACTGGGATGCAGTCTACAAGGTGAATCAGAAAGAAGTCTTCTTCCTATGCCAGGCCGTAGCCAAGGAATTTATCAAGCAGGGTGAGGGCGGTAAGATTATTAATGTGGCATCCATGCTGTCCTATCAGGGTGGTATCCGCGTTCCAGCCTATACTGCAAGTAAGAGCGCAATTCTTGGTTTAACCAGAGCCCTTGCCAATGAATGGGCTGCGCACAATATTCAGGTGAATGCCATTGCTCCAGGTTATATGGCCACCAATAATACCACACAGTTACGTGGGGATGAGAAGCGTAGCGAAGAAATCTTAGATCGTATTCCAGCAGGTCGTTGGGGAACTCCAGCGGATATGCAGGGTACGGTAGTATTTTTGGCATCCCATGCCTCCGATTATGTGAACGGCTTCACCATCGCAGTGGATGGCGGCTGGTTAGCACGATAATCGGAAATAAAAAAGAGGACGCCCGTCTTTCGGGAAAAGAATAGGAAGTAGTTATATGAAACGTGAATTAGTATTCAAGATGGAACGCCCCGGATTAGTGGCGGAAGGGGACAGCTGCGAAGTGTCCGAAGGACGCCTTCCCAGTGCCTGGTATTACACCATTGAGCCTGCAGTGGCCATGAGTTATAATGTGCCATTAAACCAGCGATTGAAGGTGAATACGGGAGTGATTACCAAGGTGGAACATAAGGCCACAGGATATTATGTGACCGCGGAATTTGAAGAATAGAACGTGGAATGAAATGAGGTGGGGAACATGGATTACATGAATCAGTCAAGTACAGGGAGCCATACAATAGGAACTGGTGGAAAGAAGAAATTTCAGATTCGATGGAATGCGCCAGTAACTTTGGGATTCGTATTCATTTGTTTCGGAGTTTATCTGCTTTCCGTATTGACGGGAGGAGCGTCCAACTATGCGCTTTTTAGTGTGTATCGTTCCGATGTTAGTCTATTTTCTCTGTTCCGTCTTGTGGGACATGTCTTTGGCCATGTAAGTCTGGATCATTTGATAGGAAATATGACTTATATTTTATTACTGGGACCATTATTAGAGGAAAAATATGGTTCTGCAGCATTAGCAGAAGTTATTTTAGTTACTGCGGTGGGAACGGGAATCATTTATCCCCTCTTCTTCGCGCATAGCGCATTAATTGGAGCCAGTGGTGTTGTATTTGCCTTTATTCTTTTATCATCCATGACCAGCTTTAAGGATGGAACCATTCCGGTTACGTTTCTGTTAGTTGCTGTCATTTATCTGGGAAACCAGGTGTATCAGGGAATCTTTGTACAGGATAATGTTTCTAATGTGGGACATATTATCGGCGGCGTGATCGGAAGTGCCTCCGGATTTGCATTAAATAAGGGGGAACGAAGGAATGCTGAAGGATAATTATGGGAAGGGAAGCGGCGGTCTCGTCGCCTTCCTGACAATTTTTGCCTTAGCTTTGGCTACATTGGTGATTATGGTATTTGCTGTATTTACCAAGACCGATGAGGAGAATGCCACCCGCCCATACATTAGTGAGAATGTGGCGAGTCAAAGAGCGCAGGAAACATTGAGTATTAAAATCGATATGGAAGACTGTACCATGCTAGTTGGTACCCAATATGTGATGACAGCTTCCGTCTATCCAAGCGGTAATTCCTCCGCTCTTCGCTGGTCCACCAGTAATCCGGAAGTGTTAACGGTGGATCCTACAGGAAAAGTGGACGTGGTGGGAGAAGGAATTGGAGTAGTAACGGCCAGTATTGGAACCACCTCGGACTCCATCGCCATTGAATGTGTTCACTCCTTAGGGGAGGCAACCTTAAATTATCCGGAATATACCACCTTCTTAGCAAGTGGGGAGAGTACGGAAGGGGGGGATTCCAAGACTTCGAAGGAGAATCAAGGAAACCTTTCGGCAGGGGCAGGAACTGGCGAGATTGGAAAAGAAAACCAGGAAACCCAGGCTCCTATAGGAAATTCCTCTGCACAGACGAAGGCTGCCGGAGAGACTTCGGCGCAAAATCCAACCCAGGCGGGAAATAAAACTGTAGCAGAAGGAACGAAAGGGGCAACAACCCCTACGAATGCTCAGATGCCAACCCAAGCACCCGCTTCCAATACAACAACTCCAACGGTAGCACCAACGGCTGCTTCTACCACAACGCCTACACCGGCTGCCACCAAGGCTACAACCACAACGCCTACGGCGCAAGATGCTAGTGGAAGCACCACAGCCACCACGGAAGGGTATACGGGAGTGAAGATTACCAGTAATCAGGAAGCTTCCAAGCTTGCCTCCTATGGTTTTCAACACTATCTAGATAGCACTTATGTATATGAGGAAAATGATAATTACCTGGGAGAAGTGGTGGTATCCGGTACCATGCTTCACATCTATGTGAAGGAACGATCCACTGGTTTTGATCATGCGATTAATAGTGTTTTATCCGATATGTTACCGGAATCAGCGGATTCTGTGTGGAATTCCTACACCTCGGCAACATCTGATCAAACCATGACTGTGGATGGTCGCGTGGTTCGTTTTGTTATGCCAAGTGAAGGTCATTCCCAGATTGTATTGTATAATTAAATTTTTTTAGGAAATCTGTGGGAAAATCGATAAAAAAATAGGAATGATAAGGACTTTGTGTTATAATTAAGGTTGGTTTTGTGATTTCTAAAAGAGGTTTACTATGCTTAATGAACGGAAAGTAAAATTAATGACGAAGATTGCAATCTTCGAGAAAAATGAAGCCGAAGATATCCATATTGCCTCCACCAATTTTAAGGTGGATTATGTAACACTCAATATGTTATATACTGCATTGGAGACTACTTTGGGATTTCTGATTGTAGTTGCAATGTATGTATTAGCACATATGGAGACATTATTTTCGGATTTGGGTGCCGTGGATTTTCCGGCACTATTTGCGATTCTATTCCGATATTATATGTGGACGCTCGGAGGTTTCCTTGCGGTTGCATTTGTATATTATATGTATCGCTACAGTGTGGCTTTTAAGAAGGTCAAGAAGGATTATATGGACTTAAAAAGCTTAGCGAAGATGAAGAATTAGGAAGTGAACTGGAGGAAGTTTATGGCTACGATCCTGGAATTGAAAGAAAAGATTCGTGTCTTTTATGGAAAAAATGAGATATTTTTAGCACCTTTGGCTAGATTTGTGCTTGCTCTCATTACCTTATCCGTGATCAATGGAAATATTGGGTATATGAAGGCTTTGAAGAATCCTATGATTACCATTGCGATTGCATTGATCTGCGGAATCTTTCCAAGTGGCGCTACGGTTTTATTTGTTACCTTAGTGATTGTGGGACATCTTTATGCAGAGTCCATGGAACTTGCAGTGGTGGCACTGTTAGTATTTATTTTGATGTATCTGTTTTATTTTCATTTTACAGCGAAGCAGTCTGCCTGGGTATGTGTTTCCCTGATTTGCTGTGTGCTTGGAGTACCAAGTATTGTTCCAGTGGCAGCAGGACTGTTAGCAGGTGCATTTACCTGTATTCCAGTAATCTTTGGTGTAATCATCTTTTATCTGATGAATTATGCGAAGGAATATATTAATACCGCACAAGCGGTGGTATCCAATTCGGAAGGTAGTGATATGTTCGATAATTTCCTTACCATCGTTACGGGAGTAATGGATCGGGAGATTGTCCTCTATGCCATTAGTTTTGCTTTAACAGTAGTGATTGTCTATGTGATTCGTCGTTTATCCATTGATTATTGCTGGATTTATGCAATTATCGCAGGATGTCTTACGAATTTTATTATGTTATTAGTGGGAAATTCCATCTTTGGTACATCTATTTCCGTAGGTAGTATGGTGGTGGGATTAATCCTTTCCTTAGTGGTTGGCTTTGTGCTGATGTTCCTCTTCTTTAATGTGGATTATCATCGGACGGAGCGAGTACAGTACGAAGACGAAGAATATTACTACTATGTCAAGGCCGTTCCGAAGTACTGTGTTCCTGCGAAGAACGTGCGAGTGAATAAGATTCATACCACAAGAAAGTCCAGTGTGGATGAGGACGATTTTGACGAAATTGAAATTGATTCATAATGTAGGGGAAGAATATGACGGAAGTAAGTAACTTTTTTTCCAACCTGACGGGTTGGTATATGCCTAAAATTGGTATTTCTGATTTAGTAGAAATATGTATTATTGCTGTACTTCTGTACTATGTTCTGGTATGGATTAAGGATACCAGAGCATGGATGCTTCTTCGTGGTCTTTTAGTGCTTGGTGCATTTACCGTGGTTGTAATCATCTTCCAGTTAGAGACCATCTTTTGGTTGGAGAAAAGTATTTTAAGTGTGGGAATTGTGGCCCTGGTAGTGATTTTCCAGCCAGAACTTCGACGGGCGCTAGAACAGTTAGGTCGTCAGCAGATTTTTTTAAGCTTATTTAATTTTGATGAAGATAAGAATAATCCACAGCGCTTTTCTGAATTTACTCTGAATGAAATCGTAAAAGCCTGTACGGAACTTGGTCACGAGAAGACGGGGGCATTAATTGTGGTGGAACAGTTAGTGAATCTTTCGGAATATGAAAAGACCGGTATTCCTTTGGATGCTTTGGTATCCAGTCAGTTATTGATGAATATTTTTGAGCATAATACCCCATTGCATGATGGAGCCATCATTCTTCGTGGGGATCGTATTGTAGCAGCCACCTGTTATCTGCCATTATCTGATAATCGTTCGATTTCTAAGGAATTAGGAACCAGACATCGTGCAGGTATTGGTATCAGTGAAGTGTCCGATAGCTTAACGGTGATTGTTTCGGAAGAAACTGGTAAGATTTCCATAGCATTTGGAGGGGATTTAATTCGGAATTTGGATTCCGACTCCCTGCGTGAAAAATTAGGAGCAATTCAGAAGACGAAGATTGATTCCAAGTCCTTTAAGCTCTGGAAGGGGAAGGAGAAGAAAAAGAGATGAAACAATTCTTTGGAAAACTCCTGAAAAATAATAATGGATTAAAACTTCTTTCCTTTATCCTTGCTTTTATCATCTGGATTACCATTATTAATGTGATTGATCCTTCGGATACTACGGTTTTTACAGGAATTAATGTGAATGTGTTAAATACGGAAGTGTTGACGGAGCAAGGATATATTCATGAAATCGTGGAAGGCAATGTGATTTCCATCACTGTAACCGGTCCGAAGACTGTACTGGATAGTTTATCCGCCAGCGATTTCTATGCCACAGCGGATCTTGCTGCGATTAATCCGACAGATACCTATGTTCCAATTACTGTGGTATGCACCAAAAGCGGTGTGGCCAGTGCAGGATTAAAGATTACGCCGCGTACGGAGCGAATTAAGGTGAGCATTTCGAATCGCGAGACTCGTACGGTGGATGTGGAATTAAAACTTGTGGGAGAACCGGAGAGTGGATACACTGTGGGTGATACTAGTATTTCTCCTACTTCCATTAAGTTAACCGGTGCCTCAGAAACCCTGGATCAGGTAGTTTCTGCAGTGGCAGAATATGATGTGGAAGGTGCCACCATGGATATTGCAGATACCATTTCCATTCATCTCTATGATGAGGATGGTATGGAGATCAATACTTCGGGAATTACCTTATCCCGGGATGCAATCCGTGTGAAGATTCCAATTTTGATTTTAAAGACCGTTCCGGTGAATTTTGTTACCTCCGGTGCCCTCAAGGAAGGATATCGAGTATCCTCCATTGAAAGTACTATTAATGAAGTAACAGTGGCTGGTACGGTAACATCCCTGTCATCCCTATCCAGTGTGGATGTTCCGGCGGATGCCATTGATGTCACGGACTTAGATGCAGATACAACCTACTCCATTCGGTTAAGTCATTATCTTCCAAGTAGTGTGAAGATTCTGAGTGAAGTATTGGCAGAAGTTACCGTGCATGTGGAAGAGGTGACGGAAGTAGTATTGGAATTACCAACTACCAATATTACCATCGAGAATGCTTCCAAGGATTGCAGTTATGCATTTACTAGAGACTCGATATCGATTACCTTTAAGGGATTAAAGGAAGATATTGACAATATATCCGTTAACAATATTAAAGCTTCTGTGGATGTACAGTCCGTAAGTACCAATGGTACTAGAACCTTCACCTTAGATGTGGAGAATATTGGAGAATGTACCCCGGTGGGCGAATATGCAGTTGGCGTAACCGTAACAAGGCGCTAAGAACGGAACATATAAGAAGGGAGAACGTATTATGGCATATCAAGAGACTTACAAAGAGTGGTGCGCAAATGAATACTTTGATGAGGCAACACGGAACGAATTAAAATCCATCGCGGGGGATGAGAAGGAAATGGAAGATCGTTTCTATCGTGATTTGGAATTCGGTACCGGTGGACTTAGAGGTGTTATTGGCAATGGTACCAATCGTATGAATATTTATATTGTCCGCAAGGCAACCCAGGGACTTGCTAATTTCATCTTAAAGGAAGGCACCAAGGACCAGGGTGTAGCAATTTCCCATGACAATCGTAGAATGTCCAGAGAATTTGCAGAAGCTACAGCATTATGCTTAAATGCCAATGGTATTAAGACTTATATCTATCCAACCCTTCGCCCAACTCCAATGCTTTCTTTCGCAGTTCGTGAGCTTGGATGTACTGCAGGCGTTATGGTAACAGCCAGCCATAATCCACCAGAATATAATGGTTATAAGGTTTACTGGGCGGATGGAGCGCAGGTAACTGCTCCTAAGGATAAGCAGATTATTGAAGAAGTGAATGCAGTAAAGGATTGGAATTTAGTAAAGTCCATGGATAAGGATGCTGCAGAGGCTGCAGGTCTTTATAATATTATTGGTTTTGATGTGGATGCGAAGTACTATGCAGCACTTCGTAGCCAGTGCATTAATCCAGAGGTAATTAAGAGTGTTGCCAAGGATTTAAAGATTGTTTATTCTCCATTCAACGGAACTGGTAGTATTCCGGTACGTAGAATTTTACAGGAATTAGGATTTGAGAATGTCTATGTGGTTCCTGAACAGAAGGATCCAGATCCAGAATTTACTACTTTGGAATATCCTAACCCAGAAGATCCTAAGGCATTCACCTATGCCCTGAAGCTTGCGAAGGAAAAGGATGCGGATATTGTTCTTGCAACGGATCCGGATGCAGATCGTCTTGGTATCTATGCGAAGGATGTAAAGACTGGCGAATATAAGAGCTTTACCGGTAATATGTCAGCCATGTTAATTGCAGAATACCTTCTTTCCCAGCGTAAGGAAAAGGGACTGCTTCATGACAATGGTGCATTAATTACCACCATCGTTTCCACCAATATGGCTTTTTCAATGGCAAAGGCCTATGGCTTAAAGATTATCGAGGTATTAACCGGATTTAAGTTCATCGGTGAGCAGATTAAGTTCTTTGAGCAGAATAATAATTGCAATTTCTATGAATTTGGTTTTGAAGAGTCCTATGGATGCTTAGTAGGAACGCATGCAAGAGATAAGGATGCGATTGTTGCAGTAATGTCCTTATGTGAGGCTGCTGCATATTATAAGTCCAAGAATCTTACGCTGTGGGATCAGATGATTAACATCTTTGAGACCTACGGATACTTCAAGGAAGGACAGAAGTCCATTACCATGAAGGGTGCTTCTGGAGCAGAGGCCATTGCAGCATTGATGGAAAAGCTTCGTAGCAATCCACCAAAGCAGATTGGAAGCTTTACGGTAGAAGAAGCAAGGGATTATAAGAAGGATGTCGTAGTGGAGATGGCAACGGGTGCAACCCACACCACCGGCCTTCCATCCTCCAATGTATTATATTATCAGTTATCCGAGGATGCTTGGTGTTGTGCACGTCCATCTGGAACGGAGCCTAAGATTAAATTCTACTTTGGTGTCAAGGGTAAGAGTTTTGAAGATGCGGAAGCACAGTACAAGGCACTTTCCGATGCAATGATGGCAATGGTAGAAGCCTAGGAAGAAGAAACAGGCATCATCTACCAGGATAGAGAGTGATATAAGGCCTTCCAGCGATGGCTGGGGGGCCTTTTTCAAAGAACGAAAAGAAAGATAAAGGAAGAAGTATGGCAGAATTAATCGATAATGCAGAACTGGTAGAACAGGTAATTCTCGTGGGAGTAGCCACTTCCCAGGATGATCTGGATGTGAAGGTTTCTTTAAAGGAATTGGGCGAACTGTGTAAAACCGCAGGAGCAGTTCCCGTGGCCACAGTGATCCAGAATCGAGAAAAGATTCATCCAGGACTATATATTGGAACCGGAAAAATCGAAGAAGTTGCAGCCATGGCCAAGGAATTAGGCGCAACGGGGATTGTGTGTGATGATGAACTTTCTCCGGCACAGTTAAAGAATCTAAGCGATGAACTGGAGGGGTTAAAGGTCATGGATCGAACCTTAGTGATCCTTGATATCTTTGCCAAGCATGCCACCACCAGCGAAGGAAAAATCCAGGTGGAACTGGCACAGTTAAAATATCGTATGTCCCGTTTAGCAGGAATGTATACTTCACTGTCTCGTCTGGGCGGTGGTATCGGAACCAGAGGACCGGGTGAAAAGAAGATTGAAATGGACCGTCGAAATATCCGGGACCGTATTGGACAACTGGGCAGTGAATTAAAGGATGTGGAAGATCACCGGGAACTTCTGCGAAATACCAGCCGAAAGAACAACCCCGTTCCCGTGGTGGCCATTGTGGGATATACCAATGCGGGAAAGTCCACCTTATTAAATCGCCTGACGGATGCAGGAATTTTAGCGGAGGATATGCTTTTTGCCACGCTTGATCCTACCACAAGGGCCCTTAAGCTTCCTGGCGGTGAGACGGTACATCTTACGGATACCGTTGGATTTATTCGAAAGCTTCCCCATCATCTCATTGAGGCCTTTAAGAGTACCTTGGAAGAGGCCAAATATGCGGATGTGATTGTGCATGTGGTGGACGCATCCAATCCGGACTGTGAGATGCAGATGCAGGTGGTCTATGACACCCTTCGTTCCCTTGGGGTGAAGGATCAGCCAATCATTACCCTGTTTAATAAGCAGGATCGCCTTCAGATTATGTTAGAAGAAGGGGATTTAACTTATATTCCAGTGCGTAAGGATGTGACTGCGGATGTGGTGATCAATGTATCCGCCAAAACCGGTGTGGGTGTGGAGAAATTCTTGAATGAATTAGAGCAGATCCTCGCCAATCAGAAAGTTCTGCTAGAGAAGGTGATTCCTTACTCGGACGCAGGAAAGATACAAATGATTCGTAAGTACGGAACCCTTCTGTCAGAAGAATATGTTCAGGATGGGGTTGCAATTAAGGCCTATGTGCCTAAGGAAATGGCTCCAAGATTTGACAGTTTGAGTCAGAAAGAATAACAGTAGAGGAGGCGGCTTTCATGAGCATGGCAGATCAGATATTTATCAATATGTGTAAGGACATCATCGAACATGGTGTATCCACCGAAGGGGAAAAGGTTCGCCCCCATTGGCCGGATGGCGCTAGCGCCTATACCATTAAGCGTTTTGGCGTGGTGAATCGGTATGATTTGTCCCAGGAATTCCCAGCCATCACCTTACGAAAGACGGGAATCAAGAGTGCCTTTGATGAAATCTTATGGATCTGGCAAATGAAGTCCAACAATATTCATGATTTAAAGCCCCATATCTGGGATGAATGGGCGGACGAGGATGGCTCCATTGGAAAGGCTTATGGATATCAATTGGGAGTCAAGCACCATTATAAGGAAGGGGATATGGATCAGGTGGACCGGGTATTGTATGATTTGAAAAATAATCCATACAGCCGTCGTATTATGACCAATATCTATGTGCATCAGGATCTTCATGAGATGAATCTATATCCATGTGCCTATAGTATGACCTTTAATGTGACCCCAAATCCTGCCTCAGGAAAGCTTCGGTTAAATGCCATCTTAAATCAGCGTTCCCAGGATGTACTGGCTGCAAATAACTGGAATGTATGTCAATATGCTTTATTGGTGATGATGTTTGCCCAGGTGTGTGATATGGAGCCGGGAGAATTGGTGCATGTGATTGCGGATGCGCATATCTATGATCGCCATATTCCACTGGTGAAGGAATTAATTGAGAGAGAGACCTATGATGCTCCGAAGGTTTATTTAAACCCGGAAATCAAGGATTTCTATCAATTTACCAGGGATGATTTGATCATCGAAGATTATGTCACAGGACCTCAGATCAAGGATATTCCAATCGCAATTTAGGAAACTCACTTGGCAAATAAACATAAGAAAAAGTAAAAAGAACATAGAAAATCATAAGAAAAGCCATCCCGTCGGTAGGATAATCATCATAGAATATCCATCGAAGTGGATGGCTTGTTTTACGTATCATAAATGAGGGCCTTGTTTTATATCACTTATATGGATGGGGCATCTTCCTTGGGAAGTTTTGCCATATACCAACTAAGGAAGAAGAGGGTGGCAAGGAAAGATAATACAAAGGCCACCGGCTGTGCTTCCTGAATTCCTGCAAGTCCACGGAATTTTGATAGGAGAAGTAAGAGTGGAATTAAGAAGACTCCACTACGTAAGGAAGAGAGGATGGCAGCTCCAAGCCGCTTTCCCGTACTCTGGAATAACATCTCCGTAATCATACAGATGGGCAGTGTTGGAAGGGAAGCAATCTG
>JAILGS010000051.1 GCA_024696615.1 Lachnospiraceae bacterium | reverse complement strand
GCAATGAGTTCGTGATTGGCATTGGAACGGCTGTTAATCAGACCATCCGTAACAACGGCGGAAAGTAATGCCTGCATCGCGATCAATACGGCAATGGTAAAGGCAGGGGATACTAAATCCATCACTGTCTGTAAATCCATGGATGGAACAGATGGGGTTCCAATGGATTTTGCCATTTCTCCCAAGGTAATCACATCCCATTGGAAGACTCTCGCAAGAACCGTTCCTACAACGATGGCAACAAAGGAATTCGGAATGGTACGGTTAATCTTGGGCCATACTAACATTACCACCATGGCGATCACACCTAAAATCACTGCATAATAGTTGGTTTCATCCAGACTCGTTAAGTAATATTTCCACTTTCCGATAAATTTAACCGGCATACTCTCCGGATTTAATCCTAGAAAATCCTTCACTTCCAAAGTGAAGATGGATACTGCAATACCTGCGGTAAAACCTGTAGTGATCGGAGCTGGAATGAATTTAATATACTTTCCAAGATGAAACACACCCGCAAGAATTAACATCACTCCTGCAAGGAGCATGGCTACCACTAAGCCATCCTTCCCATATTGAAGCACAACGGACTGAGTAATTACAATAAAAGCACCGGTGGGGCCGGAAATCTGAACCCGACTACCTCCAATCAAAGACCCGATGAGTGTGGCAATAATAGCAGCCCAAATTCCCTTCTCCGGAGTAAAGCCGGCACCCATTGCAAATGCGATGGATAGGGGCAATGCGATAATCGCAACAATAATACCTGCAAGCAGATCTTTCTGAAATTGCTTCGCATTATATCCTTTCAATGCGCTTACAATCAAAGGTTGAAATGCAACTTTATTCATGAATCAACTAATCCTCCCATTTTATCAAACACAATATCCTTATTGTACTAGTGATAAAGCCTATTTTCAATGTTCAAATGTTACGAAATCTCATGGGATCACTCCCATATTTCATAGGCAATTTTTCAAGAGAAGTTTTTTCCATCATAAAAAAGATTGTATTTCTGATTTGGTTGTCATAAAATGAAAGCAATGCGTATTATCAGAATTTATTACATACAAGAAAGGGGTTTCATTCATGTCCGAATATTATCTTAGTTGTTGTTCCCCCGCAGATCTTACGGTAGAACATATGCATCGCAGAAATCTAAAGTATATCTGCTTTCATTTTGAATTAGATGAGGTATCCTATCTTGATGACTTAGGCCAAACCATCACACCTGCTGAACTGTATCGCAAAATGAGTGCAGGTTCCACCACCAAAACCAGTCAGGTGAATGTGGCAGAATATCAGGAATATTTTGAGTCCATGTTAAAAGAAGGAAAGGATATTCTTCATGTCACCCTCTCCTCCGGTATTTCCGGCACCTATAACAGTGCCTGTGTGGCAAGGGATGCATTAAAGGAACAATATCCGGATCGCACCATCTATGTTCTCGATTCCCTGGCAGCCTCTTCCGGCTATGGTCTTCTCATGGATTATATGGCGGATCGCAGGGATGAAGGAATGGACATCCATGCACTCTATGCCTGGGCCGAAGAATTCCGTCACCGTGTCAATCACTGGTTCTTCTCCACGGATTTAACATTCTATATTCGAGGAGGAAGAGTGTCCAAGACCAAAGGAACCATCGGAAACTTCTTAAACATTTGCCCATTATTAAATGTGAATATCGAAGGAAAATTAATTCAACGGGAAAATATACGGGGTAAGAAAAAAGTATGCCATCGCATCGTAGAAAAGATGGCAGAATGTGCCGAGAATGGTACGGACTATGATGGCAAGGTATATTTAAGCATGTCCGCATGTCCGGAACTTGCCAATGATGTCATTGCACAGATCGAAAGCACCTTCCCAAAAGTATCTGGGAAAGTGGAATTATATGATATCGGTACCACCATCGGAAGCCACACGGGGCCTGGTACCGTAGCTCTGTTCTTTATTGGAAAAACCAAGGAAAAGTAGCATTGTAATAAAACCTAAAAAAGGCGGCCAGCTAGTCTTTCGACTAATTGGTCGCCTTCTTTGATGAAGTTAATGGGCGTGGCCTCCGCCGCCACCGCCTCCGCCGCCTCCGCCGCCTCCACCACTACTACCTTTACTACGTGGTGAATAAACACGGGTGGTATTGGTATGAACCACATTGGTATCTCCAAAAAGAGCGGTTCCAATGGCGCCTTCCATCATCTCTAGGGAAGAGGCCTTACGTAAACTGCTGGCATGCTTTACAATGCCATAATTAATCAATAAAGCGAGGAATAGGGCCAGGAACGCATTACAGATATAACGCATGGGTTCTGCAATCCGACCTCCCTGAAACAGGGTTAACATCTGGGAAAATGCAATCGACGCTCCCGTATAATATTCCTCATCCGTGGAATAGGTATATACATTATCCGTAATACTATAAGCTTTGCTGGAGGTAATCACCGAATAGGCATCCCCCTGGGCATAGATATAATCATAGGCATTATCCACGGTATAGACCACCGAAGAAGCAGAGCCAAAGAGTTTCTGCAAAGCATCGCGACTATGGCTTCTTGCCGTACTTTCCGACCGGTCGAAATTATTCGTATTGGTATAATACACCACATTGGTATACTGGGTGAGTTCAGCCATATCTTGAATTAAGGCCTTTTCTTCCTGGGAAGTTAAATAACCCGCCTCATCCCAAATCACAGCCACATATCCCGTGGTGGGATTCTGATAAACCACCGTATTTCCCTGGGTGATGATTTCATCCGTGGAAATCTCATTCACAACCTGTGTACTTCTGTTACCTTCCACCTGTGGCACGGCTTCCAC
>JAILGS010000053.1 GCA_024696615.1 Lachnospiraceae bacterium | reverse complement strand
ATTAAATGACCTTCGGAGTCATATTCACGCCCCGGATGGGTCATATTATATTTCCGAATACTTCCACCTTCATTATAAATCTGAAATTCCACCAAATGTGGCTCATCCCCATAAGCCCACTTGATTCCCTTTAACTCACCGATTTCAGTCTCTTCATCCACCCGATCAAGGATATCATCCTCCGCAGCCATATCACTCTTTAAAAGCACGTTATTCATCTGTGCAAGCTTTAGAATGTTATGCATCTCCATCTGATCTTCGGTTGGCCATACCATATCCGTCCGATACATAAAGGTTTCTGCGGCAAAGCCCAGGTTAAACATACCATCATAAAAGACCGTATCAAGCTTCTTTCCGTCATTCACAAAAGCCGCATATGCTTTAATTACCTGTGCAAATTCATTACTTACTGACATGTATGATATCCCCCTATGGATTATTATTTCTTCATATGGAATCCTAAAACCATATAAAGAGCTACAAAAAGCACACAGTTCTTTAGTATTATAACCGATTTTCATACATTTGGCAATTTATTATAAAAAAATCTTAAAATCCATGAGAAATTTGGTAGTTTTTTCCTTGACTCATCATATGGTTATAGTATATATTTAATGTAGTATTAAAAACTACATGTGATGGTGTGGATAATCCACGCATTCTTTCCCAATAGAATCTCGTATACGAGGAGGACATATGATGAATATTCAGGAATTAAAAGAATTCTTTCACACCCATTTGGTGCCAAAGAAATTATATGCCATCAATAAAAACCATTCCATGCGCATTTGCATTGCGCAATGCTCCGATGGATGGGAAGTATTCTTCTCCGATAAGAAGAAGGATAAGGTGGGAACCAAGCACTTTGTTCATGAGAAGGATGCATGCGAATACATGATTTCTCAGATCCGTATTGTAATGGAACAGATGTATGAATTAACCTGGGCAGTTGCTTAAAGCAAAGGCCCAGGCTTTTTTATGCATAATAAAAGGGATCCTAAGATCCCTTTTATTGTTATTTTCTTCGAATGTCAGAATGCCAGGAGCCTTTTTGCTTCTCCGGATTTAAGATACCAAGCTTTTTATCTCCAAGGGCATCTAGTTTCTTACAGGAATCGCAAAGACGTCCCGTACGAATTTTCGCCCCACATCGCGCACAGGTTAAAGTAATTTCGCTTCCCTCTGGGACTTCAAGATATTCTTCCTCTAAGAATCGATTCACGGAACGTATGGGAACCCCCGTATTTCTTGCAATTACCAATGCCGGTCGAGGTCCTGCCTTCTCTAGATAATTTCGAATCTTACCAAAATCATCAAAATGTTCCTTGCCACAATTCTTGCAAAAATACCTTCCTTCCTCATTTTGAACCACTTCTCCCCCACAGTCCTCACAGACTACGGGGATACGATTTTTACGCAGTGCATTGGCCTGCATCTGCTTTCTCATCCGCTTCTGTCTGGCCTGTTCCTCCCCCGAGGAACCATTATGAAAGACGTCCAGACGTTGTTCTAAATCATCTTCATAGTTATCAGCCATGATGCATCCCCCCTTTTGTTATTTCACATCCTACTTTACCCTTGCAGTTCGTCCCTGCCGCAAGACACCCTGCTTTAGTCAAGCAGCATTCATCCCTTCCTTAATTCTTGACGCAGTTCTTTCCGCTAGCCATAGCTTCCCGCATCTTCTTTTCCACTCTGGTAAGATTGGATGTCATTTCTGCTTGACGATCTAATGCAACAACCCCCAGGGACATGGTGATATGAATCTCCTGATTGTCATAGGTACAGCTCTTAAATTCCACTGCATCCCGAAGACGCTCAGCCACCTTCACTCCCTGCTCAAGGTCACATCCCACAAGAATAATCACAAATTCATCATCATGATAGCGACATACAATATCGTTAATATCCACCTTGGATTGAAGAATTCTTGCCACATGCAACAAAATCGAATCACCCGCCTGATAACCATAACACTCATTAATCTTATGGAATTGATCAATATCCCCCATAATCAGGGTGCAGGCACGAAAATCCTTGTACTGATCTGCTACCAAACGATCAAAGACAAGCTGTAATCCCCTTCTATTCAATAACTTGGTTAAGGCATCCCTTCGAAGTTCCTCTTCATGCAGAAGATGTGCCTCCATGGCTTTTCCAGTAAAGTTCGCCGCAACCTGAAGATGCTTTTCATCCGTGGGTACAAATGCAGAAACATGTCCTAATTTATTCAATACCTCATATGCGCCAATCACCGTACCCTTGGTATCAAATACCGGTACACATAATAGGGAATGGATTTCATAACCCGTCTGTCTTCCCCACTCTGAAAAAAACTTCTCATCACTATAGGGGTCATTCACAATACGACCATGTTCTCTGTTAATTACATCCCCCACGATTCCCTTTCCTTCTGGAATCGTCATACGCTTTGGCACCGTGGATGTTACAGCCCAATATTCATGATTCTCCCGGTCCCAATACCAGAAAAATCCCTTGTCCCCACCGGCAACGATACTTCCAAGATCATTTAAAATCACCATGCTCTTGTTGAAGTCCCGTTCCTCCATCAGTTGTCCCATGAGATAAAAAATTTCTTCCCAAACCATCTCTGGGTGAATTACTTTTTTTCTTTCCAAACCGTACATAGAAAGCCCTCCTACGAATGATTATTTTCCTTCTTCAGGAAGTGAAATGGTACTTAAGCGTTCTTTCAAGATAAAATAACTCTTTCTTAATCTGGCAAAATAAGGATACTGTTCCCACTTTTCCCAGGTATAGGAGTTTAATGTGCACTGTTTCTGGTCCCGATCCATAATACCAATGCCAATATCCTCCACTTGCATTCCCTTAAAATAATCCACACTCCAGAAATCATCCTCCACAAGGCGGGTGGATGGATCTCTAAAATTCAACATTCCCCATGGAATACGAATTTCACACACATCTCTTAGATAATAAAAATCCGCAATGGAATTATATTCCGTAGAATAATAATCCGTAATGCCCCACTCCAATTCTCCCGCATGAAGGAGTCGAAGTGGAACCACCTCATTCCGATCCGGAAGGTATAATGCTCGTTCTAAGAGATAATCAATCATTACAAACTCCTTGGAGTCCGAATGCATGTCCTCTCTGGAAACCTCAATAATTTCCGGAAAATTACGATATTCATAACGAAAACGATCATAGTAATCCTGTACATAAAGATTGGTCCGATCCTTTCCCTGAATGTCTAATACAAAATCCACTGGACGATCAAAGGTATATTCCTCATAGGTGGTACTACCGGAATTCGGCGTCACATCAAAGGAGACTAAAATCCTCTCCTGATCCCATTTGGCATCCTTTTTACGTAATTTCAAATATAGATATGCTGCATCATAATCTATGGAAAGACTCACCAGTCCATTCTCCGTCGTGGAAAATAAAGTGTCCTCTCCCCATTCCACATCATATCCATCCACAACCACCTTCTCCCGGTCCTCGCCAGGAACAAAGCTTAAAATTCCAAAATGCTGCTCATTGGTCATTACATCATTCCAATAAGCTCGGCGCAGGGGCTCGGTATAGTCCATGGTATTCCATGTTCTTTTAAACCACTCATCCTGCCAACTAAAAATCAGTCCTCCCGCATAACCGGAATCAAAGATATCCTTCATAAGATCCGCCAGGATTTCTCCCTGTTCCACTTCCGTCTTATGACCCTGATCATATCCGGTATAAATATTACTATGCGCTTCTCCCTGACAGGAAGGAATACCAAATTCCGCCACTAAAATCGGCATGGTATGATGGGATTTTAAATCCTCTAAATACGCCTTATAGGTATTGGTCATACCGTCCGAATCCACATAACTGCGGTACTTTTCCTCCGTATACATAAAATTCGGATAATAGGAATAGATATGATAGGAGGCAAAAAGTCCGGGACCGAACTTCTTGGCTGTCAAATTCTCCATACTAAGGCTCACACCATCTTCCATCTCCATGGTCTCGCTGGGATGTTCCATCACATCCGTGGTTGGCCAATTGGTCACTGCAAGTGGTCTGGTCAGAGAGTAATTTTCTAATTCATAACGAACGATTTCATCCGCAGTTTCCGCCCAGAATACTTCATAAGGAGAAACATCCTCTGCGGCAATAAACTCCCCATCAAAATTCCGATGTTCCGGATGGGCTTCATTGGTTCCATTCACAAATGCATGATCCGGCTCAATTCCAAGAATCCATCCCATCACCCATGGAGAAATATCATGGGTATAGAATCCATAGGCATATCCCGCTTCCGGAGCCACCTCACAATTTCCATGAATGATATCCACTAAATCATACATATCATGATAGAGTCTGGTCTGTAAACTTTCTTCATATGCATCCTGAAACTGCCCAATGGACTTTTCGTCATACCAGGTACCCTGAAACAGATACAGCGGCTTTGGGGCGGACATATTATATTCATAGAATGCATCATAAAAATCCGGCATTAATACCGTATAGACACGAATACAGTTGCAGTTCATATCCGCAATTTCCTGAAACCAGGTAAGATATTCCTCCTTGGTAATGGAAAGTTCCCCGGGAAAAGCCCCCGGTTTTCCTGCCCCAATATTCATGCCCTTCAAAAACAGGGGGGTAAAATCCTCCCCGTTATAGACTTCAAAATAATCCCCTTCCACTTGGAAATAGTAGGACTGCCCCAGTTCATCCGTATAGGGCTCTCCTGCATAATCCCGCACAACACGCTCTTTCTCCTGCTGCTTGGCTTCAATAGCTTCCTGCTGCTCCACCGTCTGATTTTGAAAGGAATTATAATCTGCCACACCACCACAGGAGGTCAGCAACAAAGCGCTCACTCCCATGGCCGTAAGGCCCATATACTTCTTCATATCATTCTCCCCCATGAATTACATTGGCACAGTGACTAGCCCTTACGAGGCTTGCCATACTTTGCTTCCCATTCCGGATGTTTCCAGATCCAATAGGAGGCATAAACCATCAATAATAATGCCAATGCGCCTAAAATCACTACCACACCATCAAACAGATATGGCGTAGCAATCTGAATATCCGTTTTACCGGCATTTACAAAGAATAAATGATTATCCGTAGTCACGGTGTCTCGCTTATTGGTAATCACCTGAAAGCCGTCATTGACTGCCAAAGTAGTATTCACATTATCCTCCTCCGTTTCAATAATGATTTCGGAGGCCCCATAGGTAATATTCACTGGAACCAGCTTCCGGTCTGGAAGCGCATCCCGGTCCGTACCAATTAAGAATTCCAACAATTCTCCCACCGCCTCATCATGGGTCAGAGAATAGTAATAGGTTAAGTTAATTCCAATGACAATCAGATTCTCATTGTCATAAGTTCCACAAAAATCCAGCTCCAAATCATAATCCTCAAGCACGGTGCCATATACACTGGTCAGACCATTGACATATACTGTGGAGAACTGGGCATGGCCATCCGGGAAGAGTTTCGTATTTAAAATACCAAGCTCCGTACGAAGTTCCGGAAAACCATTGGAAAAAACAATTGGATTACAATATATTCCAAGGAAACTCTGGGACTGCGTGGTTGGATCATCGGGAATACCATCCGCAAGAAGGATGATTCGCACACCACTACGGCTTAAAGAAAGTACTAAGTCCTCTGCCGCTTCACGATCCTCATAAGTAAATCCCCCCAGATAAATGGTATCATATCCGGATAACTGTTCGAACGTATAATGATTTAAATTATAATCCTGACTTTCCTGGGTATCCGCAAAATCCAAGGCAATATCCTGAGCCACAGAACCGATGGCAATGGCATCATACTCTGTCACGGTACCGAAACTTTCCGTAATTGGATAGTGATACAGTCGATATTCCTCATTAAAGGAATGAAGAATATAGCCATTTAATGTAGCTGCATTATCCAGTTCTGGAATCTGTGTTTTGGGATCGTAAAGAAGGGAGGTACGAACTAAAACCGTATCATTTCCCAGTTCCAGGGTACGATCAAACATATAGATAAAATTCCCATTATCAAAGGAACGGTTGAGCTGAGCAATATTTTCGGAAGTTGCTATATTCTTCCATCCATAACCATAGGAGGATGGAGTGATATATTCATAGGCCGTAGCCAGATAAATTCCCGTTGCTCCCAAGGTGGAGTCATCCAAGATTGCAAGACGCTGCTTGGTTACTGTTTTCGCCTGGGAAATTAACGTATCCTCTAAGATCCGCTCTAGACGTTCTTCGGCAGGTTCATTATTATGATATCCCCATACCCCAAGTAGGGATGGCGCAAAATCAACCAACATGATCGCAATAAAGATTCCAAGCACCAGGGGCCTACATTGCTTCCATTCCACCAGTCCAAAGAAGATAAAAAGTACCCCTAAAGACAGGTAACGAAGCATAAAGAAGGCTTCATAATCAAAGAACATTAATAGGGCAGGATACACCAGGGTACTGGTCACTGCAATCATCAAAAGTCCAAAGATGAATTCCAACCGGCTCTCCCGATAGGCCACCATCAGTCCAAAGATTGCAATCAATACCACGGAAAGCCCCACATAATAATGGGCATTTCCCTCTGCCAAGCGTCGCAGAGGATTTAAAGTAATCAAAATACTTTGGAAAAAGCTAGCCATTTCCTCGGAAGAGTCGGCAATCGCATTATTTCCCACAAGATTAGGAATGGTCCAGAAGGCACTCAGTCCAAATCCACAGATAATGGCCGCAATTCCATAGGCAATGGAACGGAGGCTGTAATGTGGGATGGCATAGCATAAAATATAGACCACAGCCACCACACTGAATAAAATTCCATAACTAAAATTGGTAAGGCATAAAATCATTACGGAGAATACAATTCCTAAAATATCTCCAAAATTCATCCCCTGCTTTACAAAGCGAATCAGATAAAATAATGCAAAAGGCAGCACCACCATGGTAACCCCATGCTCCAACACACCCTGGGAGAAGATGGTATAGATGTTGTTGGGAAGAAAGAACCAGATTGCTCCAAGAGCAATACCAAAAACAGGCCGATTCATCCGACAACATAAATAATAAATCACACAGGAACTGACAAAACAGGTACTTCCCACAAAGGCCAGATAAGCTCCTAAAGGAGCGCCATCCACATACCAAAAACAGGCGGACAACCAATATAATGGAAGTGGTTCCCAAAAACGCATCATATCCACACCGTTATACCAGACAGGATCGTATAATGGGAAGAAATTCCCCTCCATAATGGAAGAATATAATTTGGAGCCCTTATAAAGATATGTAAATGCTTCATCACCGGATGGATAGAGACCATTGGCAGACACAATATATACCAAGAATGCTGCCAGTCCCGCATATAATGCAATGGATATGAAGCTATATCCTATTTGTTTCAACAGATCACGTAAGTTCATCGTCCTACCCCAAGATTCCGTCCAAAACCGTATCCACTACGCTGGATACAGTGCTTTGGGCATACTTTTCCATCTCCAATTCGTCATCATCATCCCCGGTATAATAACTGATAATATAACTACGGGTTGGGGATTCACTACCTTCAATACGAATTAAACGACCACCATTCTTCTTTACCAGATAACGAATCTGATTGCCAAACTGCTCCACAATATTCTCCAGGGTTGGAAGAACATAATCAAAAGGATGGAGATCATTTAAAACCTTGTTCTGATATGGTGCAATGAGATTTTCAATTTCCTTCTCATATACATTAAATTCCATGAATTCACTACGCTTAACCAGGATTTCCACCACAAGTTCCCAGGTATGGGGATGGGTTTCACCCTTCTTATTTCCAATCATCAGATAATGATTTCCATTGAGATAAAATTTCAGACGATATTCGCAGAAAATACTATTATCCATAATCCAATCCCCCTTATGCTTCCTGACTTCCCATGGTATGACCTACCACTTTTTTCGTGGTACGAGGAAGACCTGACGCCTCTGCAAAGGTATCATAGAAGCTTACTAAATCTCCCTGCTCCTTCTCATAAGTTCTCATACGAACCAATTCCACATCCTGCTCAATTAAAAGATCCACGGATTTGGAGACACGTTCATAATCCGAACTTAGATAAAGAAGTAAGAAATTATTCTCATCCATTAAAAAGCGAAGCACCTTACTATCTAAAACAACCTGTGCTCTAGTATAGAAAGCTTCTCGCGCCTTGGTGGTATTACAACGGATTACCACAAAGGTAATCACATCCAGATTTCTTTCCTGCAATTTTGGCAGGAACTCATCCACCATATCCAAAGTAAAGATATTTCGTCTTGTATCATATAATTCCTTGGAATTTAATCGGGCATTTAATTCATTAATACTGCGATTTAAATCTTCCACATGTTCCTTCTGCGCTTCCCGATCCATAAATAACTCATCAATCTTTCTAGCCATGAGCATATAGCTGACACCGGATACAAAAAGAAGGACGGTAAATAAAATATAGAGATTTAATTTCGCACCCATATAATGATTATTTTCCAGATAGATGGATTCATTAGTTAAGAGGCAGAGACTGTATTCTTCTTCATCATAGAGAAATGTCACGCCACTGGCCACATACTTCTTATCATTGATTTCAATAAAATCATGCTTTACATAATCTAATTCCAACTGATTTAAAAAATCCCTTGCTGAATCGGATACATAATAGGTTGCCGTGGTAAATCCCTTATATTTATTGGTCTCTAGCACATCCTTCACAAAAAGCATGGCCTCATCCTTAGAAAAGGTCCAATACCGATTGGTGGAAGCATCCATCACTCCCAGGATATTGGTAATAATCTCCTCATCGGAATTCTCCAGATGCAGATGAATCTCATCCAGTACCAGCTGTACATAATTATCCTGCTGACCGGCCGCAACCTCTAAGATTCCCTGTTCCATCACATTCACTTCATATTGAATCAAGATGGATAGTAAAACCACGGCAATTACCACCATGAGAATTACCTTCAGAAAAATATTTTGTTCAATCCACTGACGCCAGGTTTGTGGACGCTCTTTCGTTCTAGTCATATGATTTCCCTCACAGTTATGATTCTTCTTTAACATTTACTAAGGAACGAAGTTTTTCCCTCCATACGAAAAATCGATGAAAATCTCCACGGATGACATCCGAAAATGCCCTCTTTTCATCCGTGAAATTTCTGGTTTTCCAAGCACTATCCGTGTTGATACTGTTAATCACACCGGACAGACGAATAAAGAATACAAAGAAATTAAATAATGGCAGGAATGGAATCACCCACCAATGGGACACGTAATAATGATGCAATTCCTCAAACTCCTTTAAGAAGAAGGAGGAAGTCATGAAATACAAATATCCCACCATAACATACAATAACATAATGACTCCGGTGGAAATTAAAATCACATATCCGGAATAATTCATGGCAATCAGGCAGATTAAGGCCAGATACCAGATCATACGTGGGAATGCAAATGTGTGATCATAGAGAAGGGTTCGCACATTCACATCTAAAACGGATTTTCCAAAGTCATCATTCTTATTCAAAAACTGTCTGGCAACTTCTAAGCTGCCTCGCTGCCAGCGCTGACGCTGGGTATATAATTTATTCAGTCCCTCAATCGGATCCACGAAGAATAATGCATTCTCGCAGACTTCCACACGCTCCCCATTCATATAGCGCATCTGGAAGGTCATCTGTGTATCTTCACAGATGGTATTGGTATTATAAAGATTGGATGATAAAATTGCGGATTTACGGAATGCTGAGAAGGCTCCGGACAGAGTATATACGGAATTGGTCTCAGAAGCATAAGAACGGCCTGCAAGAAAGGCCTGAGCATATTCCATAAATTCCATCTTACGAAGAAGTCTTGGAAAGAATCCCTTATATTCTTCGATTAATCGTGGTTCGATAAGAATCGCACCGGTCATACAGTTTAATTCCGGATTGGCTTCGAACTTCATTACCATATTGCTTAGGGCATGGGGTTCCAAAATACCATCGCTATCAAGATTCATGATGTATTTACCATCGGAATTATATAGGGCCAGATTTAACGCTCTGGATTTACCCTGCTTCGCATTCAACCATTGCATACGAAGTTTTGGATATAATTGCTGGCATTTGGTAAAGATTTCAAAGGAATTATCCTTACCCATATTATTCACCAGATAAATTCGAATTCGATCATCCGGATAATCACAGGCATCAATGGAGCGAATACATGCTTCCAAGGTTCCTGCAGAATTATACACTGGGATAATCAGTGAAATCTCTGGCTTTGCAGGGGACATCTTACGCTGTCTATGATTTCTGGCTCTTCTTCGAAGAATCATAAGAAATCCCAAGACGGATGGCACAATTTCCATTAATACGGGAATGATGATCCAAGCCCCCCAGAATATAAAAGAATGTAAAAATTGTTTAATTGTGATCATAACTGAATGAACCTACCCTCATCTTTACAATGTGTGGTTTGGTAAATACGAAGAAATATAATAATACGGAAAGCACATAGAAGAAAATACGTCCAATAAAGGTATGCGCTAAGAAATATAATCCTTCGCCACCAAAATGAATGATTTCACATATCAAAATAATCCGCAAGGCATTGGAAACAATAATGGCACCCGCCCCAATTAAACTTACTACAAACTTCTCCTTCTTGTTATACACATCAAAGAAAAGCAGTAAGGATAGGAAGGCTGCAATTTCCAATACGCCGGAACATTCAAAATCAATCTGCATCGTCATAGATCCATGCAAGGTTTCTATAAAGATGGTTCCATATTTAAAATAAGGGGTAAAGGTATGGGTGATGCCACCAAAGAGCCCTGCTAGCGCTGCCACAATATTGGCTAAGGGTTCCGTGACATAAGGACGAATATATGCAATGATGAGAATAAAGAGTCCAAAGCTTCCCCAGAAGAATCTCCAGGAATTCAACTCTGCTCGTTTCATCACAGATAATATATAAGACCAAATAATGATAAAGATAATCCCGATAATCCACTTCATGAATGCCAATCCCCTCATTAAAGTACGAAAAAACCAGCAAGGAAGGAACAATTTTTCCTTTCCTTGCTGCGTTTTCTTACTATATTATACCGTTAAAAACCAATTCTTCTTTCGAAGATAATACATTGCTACCACTCCGGCACTGAGCGCAATACCAAGTCCGGCACCACTGCTTGCACCTGCGGTTTCTACCCACTGATTACCGATACGACCAAATTGTGCCCCAATCACCTGAAGATCTGTAGCGGCTAAACCAAATTTTTCAGCAAGTGCTTCGGAGTCAATCTGGAATTCCATATCATCTTTTCCATCACTAACGGTTACATAAGCCTTGCCATATAACGCATCTCCGGACCATGGACTTTCTAAGTCGGAAAGATTCTTGGCACTGCCCCAACCCTGGGAGTCGAAAAGATAGAATTCATATGTACCTTCCGGTAAATTGGAAGTCTGTACATTCCAGTTAATATTACCTTCGGAATCCACTGCTGCAAATCTTGGATAGAAATTATAATTATTATCCTGATTAACCTGAATGGTAACTGCCTGGGTCATCTCCCCACCAGCTTCACTGGTATGTTCATCCATGGTGGTTACTACATGACCATAGATGGTATTTCCCGTGGTATATAATGCAGCTTCACCATCCGGTTCACTAACCTGTGTTCCTGCGGTGGCATACTGAATTAATGTATGTCCATAGCCATCCCACTCGGAATAATCCCCATCATAGGATACATTCTTCGTATCCGTTACCTGATTGGCTGTTGCTCCGGAGATATTGCTAATACCGCTAATGACTGGTTCACTTTGATATAAACCAAAGGAGAAGGTTCCATTGTTGGCTGGAAGATTGGAAGCAGGAATTGCAATTTCCCACTGATCATCCGTTACCGAACAACTACTTCCATCCACACCGGCTACTACTCCACCGCGCTGTAACTGGAAGTCCATCGTTCTTCCAAGATCCGTGGTAATGGAATAACGTCCATTGGAATGGGTTCCAGCACCCGTTGCGGATTCATTTCCCTGATCCTGAATGTAGATATAGATATAATCCCCATCATAGATTACGGATGTCTGACGAAGATAATCATGCTCACCACTATCGGCAAATCCAACCTTGCCCACTGCATCCCAGTCGGAGAAATTACCATCCACGGTAATTCCTTCATAGGAAGCTGGCTGTGGAGCCTGCGTGGTTGCTTCGGTGGCACTTTCGCTAGCCCCTGCGGCTGTAGTCTCTGTACTACCTGCGGTAGTTGCTGCCGTGGTGGCTGCTTCGGTGCTTTGTGCGGCGGTTGTGGCTGCAGTAGTTGCATCCAGATTCTCTGCCACATTCACACTCTTGGTATTTCCATTCCAATTCAGAATGAAATTACTTGTCTTAAAATAATCTAAAGGAACTGCCACATACAGTGTTGCACTTCCATCGGTTTCATAATTATTGGTGAGATTTAATACGGAGCCTGGAATCTCATGCCACCAACCATTTCTTGGAACCGCAGTATCCTTCACAATAATGGACTTATACTGATCCGATACATTGGCTGCATCCGCATAGGTAATTCCAATACTCTGACTATCGCCAAAGCCCTGATATACATAATTCTCGCCACATGGCCAGGTCAGGGTAATATACACATTATTGGAATCCTTGGTAACGGACATGGAGCTTTCCGTAATCATCACCTTCGCTGCTGTCGTTGCAGGAGCAGTGGTCGCTGCTGTCGTTGCTGGAGCAGTGGTTGCCACTGGTGTTCCCCCAGTAGTTGCCTCTGTTACTGCAGTTGCCGCTGTCGTTGCAGCCGTAGTAGCTTCCGTAGCTGGTGCTACGGTAGTTTCTGTTGTTGCAGCAGTGGTCTCTGCCACCGGACTGGTTTCCGGATTTTCTGCAGGTGCCGCTGTGGTTTCTGCAATCGCAGCCGTAGTAGCTTCCGTAGCCGGCTCTGTCGCTGGCTCCGTAACAGCTTCGGTAATGCTTTCTGTCACTTCTTCTGTAGGTACTTGCGTAGAAACTTCTGTTACCTGTTCTACTTCCGTAGCCCATACCGTATTGGTCTGTGATACCATTAATAAAGCAGCACATCCAACGGCCATTCCCCTCGTCATTTTCTTCATAACTATCACCTCTTACATTTCCTAAAAAAAGGTTAAATCTTCCTGGTTAAAACATATGTATGTAGCGGCGAGTCTCCCACCTCAAGACGCTCTAACCGCAAACCGTTCGGTGTTAACACCTGTTCCAATCCCTCGAAAAAAACATCCCCAATTGTTTCTATACGAGCATCCCTTGGAAACTCCGGAAGATCGTTGAGATAGATATTCTCATATTGCTTTAGATACATATCTCCATAGCGCTCGATACTTCCAAATTGTTCGAATTTACCAAATCTACCATCCAGATCCGTAACTTCTAGGAGTACTTCCAATGTGTGAAAGTGCTTATGTTCATAGCGATTATCGCCACTATGACAGATAGTAATAAAGTATTTAAAACTATATGCCTTCACTAAGCCACCTCCAACGATTAGAATTTTACTACTCTAGTATATCATAAAATACGCATTTTGTGGGATTTTTAAGCATTTTCATTGGACAAAATCCAATACAAAAGCCCCCTGCCATTAGCACTTTTTTGTCTGTTTTAGCACTTTCTTGCCCAATTTAGCACATTTTTACCATTCATAGGCCTGAATCGTAGCATTGGGGATTCCAAAAGCCGCATATTCCTCATTGGTCATATCATGAAAATAAGAATTTACCACTCTGGCAATACCATTATGGGCCACTAAAATATAGGTCCGATCCGAGGCTTTCACTTCATCCAGAAGATTATAAATCCTCTGTGCTAATTGGAACATGGACTCTCCTCCCTCATAGTGATTTAAAAATTCCCGCTTAGCAATCTGGAATCTTGCACCATCCCTGGGAGTTCCCTCATATTTTCCAAAATTTTGTTCTATTAAACGCTTTTCTTCCTTGGCAGGAATCCCGGTTACTTTAGAAATTACTAAAGCCGTATCCTTCGCTCTAGAAAGAGGGGAATATAATATCGCATCCGCCTTAATGTTTTGTGCAAGGATCTTCTCCCCCGCTTCCTTCGCCTGTTCCCTTCCTTTGTCCGTCAGGGGACTATCCGTGGCACCACAGATTTTATTCTCCACATTCCATACAGTCTGTCCATGTCTTACAAAATATACGATTCCCAATTTCATTCTCCTTTATATCACATTTGCCAAGGAAAACCTTTACGTATCCTATATCGACAAAAAGGGCCTTCGAATTAACTCCGAAAGCCCCAAAATTCCTGCTTATTACTTGGCAACAATATTTACAATACGTCCCGGTACATAGATTTCCTTCACAATATTACCGGAAACCTTTCCCTCAATAGCGGCCTTGGCTGCGGCAAGTACTTCCTCTTTCGAAGCATCACGTAAAACGCTGACGGTTGCCTTCACCTTACCATTCACCTGAACAGGGATCTGCATAGTATCCTCTACCAACTTGCTCTCATCATACTCAGGCCACTTCTGCTGATAGATTCGTCCCTCATACCCAAGCGTATTCCATAATTCCTCAGTGATATGTGGAGCAACTGGATTTAATAAGATCAGATAGGTCTTAAATTCATCCTCGGTAAGAGAACCCTTCTTCACAATATCATTTAATAAGGACATTAATGCTGCAATGGCTGTATTATACTTTAAATTCTCATAGTCATAAGAAACCTTCTGAATGGTCTGATGCATCTTCACCTCGAAGTCGGATGAATATCCCTTCTCCTTGGTTACTAAATCCTGAAGATTCCATACACGCTCTAAGAAACGACGGCATCCCTTCACACCATTCTCGGACCAGCTTGCATTCATATCAAAAGCGCCGATGAACATCTCGTAAGTACGAAGGGTATCCGCACCGTAATCATTCACGATATCGTCCGGATTTACCACATTACCACGGGACTTACTCATCTTCTCGCCGTTCTCACCAAGGATCATACCATGGGAGGTACGCTTCGCATATGGCTCAGAGGTAGGAACTACACCCTGATCATATAAGAACTTATGCCAGAATCTGGAATAGAGCAAATGTAATGTCGTATGTTCCATACCACCGTTATACCAATCTACTGGAAGCCAGTACTTTAATGCTTCCGGGCTTGCAAGAGCCTCTTCGTTGGTTGGATCCGTATAACGAAGGAAATACCAGGAAGAACCAGCCCACTGTGGCATGGTATCCGTCTCACGCTTAGCAGGACCACCACAGCATGGACAGGTAACATTCACCCAATCCGTCATGGCTGCAATTGGGGATTCCCCATTATCCGTAGGCATATAGCTTTCTACTTCCGGTAAAACTAATGGAAGTTCCTCTTCCTTTAATGGCACATAGCCACACTTCTCACAATGAATAATAGGAATTGGCTCGCCCCAATAACGCTGACGGGAGAATACCCAGTCACGGAGCTTAAAGTTCACCTTACGTGTACCAATACCCTTCTCTTCTAACCAATTCTTAATGGCTTCCTTGGCTTCTGCCACACTCTTACCATCCAAGAAACCGGAATTCACTAAGGTACCCTCAGCTACATCCGTATATACTTCTTCCTGAACATTCTTGCCGCCGGCAACTACTTCCACGATTGGAAGATCAAACTTCTTAGCAAATTCCCAGTCACGTTCATCATGGGCAGGAACAGCCATAATAGCACCGGTACCATAGCTCATTAATACATAATCGGATACCCAGATTGGAATATCCTTACCATTCACAGGATTCACTGCACGAAGACCCTCGATGGCAACACCGGTCTTCTCCTTAGCAAGTTCGGAACGCTCAAAATCAGACTTTAATGCAGCCTTGGCACGATAATCCACAACTGCATCCCAGTTCTTAATCTCTGCCTGATACTTATCCAAGATTGGATGTTCTGGAGAAACTACCATATAGGTAACTCCGAATAAGGTATCCGGTCTTGTGGTATAGATACGAAGCTTATCTTCCTTACCCTGTACCGCAAAATCCACTTCTGCACCTTCCGAACGACCAATCCAGTTCTTCTGGGAAACCTTCACACGCTCAATATAATCCACGTCCTCTAAGCCGTCGATCAACTTCTGTGCATATTCGGTAATCTTTAACATCCACTGGCTCTTTACCTTACGAACGACAGGGGAACCACAACGCTCGCAGACACCATCCACAACTTCCTCATTAGCAAGACCAACCTTACAACCGGTACACCAGTTGATTGGCATCTCCGTCTTATAAGCAAGACCTTCCTTGAATAACTTTAAGAAGATCCACTGGGTCCAATGATAGTAGGATGGATCCGTGGTATTAATCTCACGATCCCAGTCAAAGGAATAACCGATGGAATGTAACTGCTCCTTAAAACGAGCCACATTATTCTTGGTTACAAGAGCTGGGTGAATATGATTCTTAATGGCATAATTTTCTGTAGGAAGACCAAATGCGTCCCATCCCATAGGGTATAGCACATTATATCCCTGCATTCTTCTCTTACGAGCAACAATATCAAGAGCAGTATATGGTCTTGGATGACCAACATGAAGTCCCTGTCCGGATGGATATGGGAATTCTACAAGGGCATAATATTTTGGTTTGGTAAAGTCGTTCGTTGCATGGAATGCTTTCTCTTCATCCCATACGCCCTGCCACTTTGGCTCTACCACTTTGTGATTGTAAGGTACGGACATTTCTTCTCTTCCTCAACTTTCTATTCAATCTTTCTTAACACTCGTCATACATCACCATGATGACGAAACACAAAGAAAATTATAGACACATTTCCATGGATAGTCAAATAAAAATCCAAATCGAGTAGGGCCGATTTATCTGCCCTACTCGCCGCGCGGCCCGTGCCCGGCTTTAGCCGGGATATTTCATTGCACGGGCCTGTGCATAAAAAAGGACCATTTCCCGAAGGAAATGGCCCATACTCTCTCGATGAAAGTTGGATTAAAAAGAATTACTTGCTCTTCTTTCCGTTAACAGCATCCTTTAATCCCTTACCAGCCTTAAACTTAGGTGCGTTAGAAGCAGCGATCTTCATAGCCTTACCGGTCTGTGGATTCTTACCAGTTCTAGCTGCTCTCTTAGCAACTTCGAAAGTACCAAAGCCAACTAACTGAACCTTATTCTTAGCAGCTAATTCCTTAGTTACAACAGCGGTGAAAGCCTTCACTGCAGCTTCAGAATCCTTCTTAGATAATCCTGCTTCCTTAGCAATTGCATCAACTAATTCAGACTTATTCATTTTGAGTATATCCTCCTAAATATGTACGGTTCTTAGAACCGAAGTATTTTATTGGTTTAAAACCAACATAGTTATATATAACATCCTTAACCCTACTTGTCAACAAAAAAGTGCGAATCCATGGGATTTTCAGGGATTTTTTTCCGATTTTTCCCTTAAAACAAGAAGTTTCCTATTCCTTTTGATCTCCAAGACGGATGGCTTCAAGGCTTTCCCGTAATTTTTCATCCGCATGATCCAGAAGGTAGTTTCTCGTCTCCTCCTTCTCCATTCGCTGTTTTAGATGCTCTTTAATACTTTCCCCCACAAGGGTCACATCCTCCCAGAATTCTCTCGAAGACATTAATTGACATCCCGCGCCTCGAATAATGACCTGTTCTAACCCATCGGAGGTTACCACCATGGTATCATGCTCCTTTTTGATCTCATGCACGGCTCGCTCAATATACGCATCCGCCGTCTGGGCTTCCTTGGTATATACCACATCCACCCCTTTAGTCCGTAACACTTCGCCCGGATTATTTTTCACCAAATACGCGTCAAAGACAACGATGGCATGAACCTTACGATAGGCCTGATAATTTCCCACCACATCAATCAGAAGATTTCTTGCCGCCTCCAAATTCTCTTCCATCAGTTCTTCCGTATCCGGATTGGCATGCAGCACATTATATCCATCAAAAAGCACATAGGTTTCCCGGTCCGAAGTCCCCTGTTGTTTTAAAAATCGCTCCGTACTTTTTTCAAACTTCCGCTCATAATAAGCATCCATGGACTTTTGATCCCCATAGGTTCTAGCTTCCTTGGTGGCTGGCTTCCCGCTGTTTCCATAGGTTCTTGCAAAGATTTCCTGCAATTCCTTGGAATCGGAATAGGACTCTGTGGCATACCTTGCATGAGTCTCGGACCCCGCACGCATAGCCGCAAGATAGGCATCTCGCATCATCTTTTCTTCTAATTCCTTCTGATATTCCGGATCCTTAACATCAATGCGCTTTCCGGAAACTTTCGGAAGATGCATGTAATCCATTACCTCATCATAGCGAATGGTAGAACCCACACCATGGGAACAAAAGACGGAATCCGCAGGATTTCTGACATCCCCCATTGGATCATAGGAGAATTTTTCCATCACTTCCTCCGGATTATGGCACTCGAAAAATCCATCCAGGGTAAGCACTACGCTCCCCCGGCCCTTGGTATAGGTGATCATTTCCTTACGGTAATTGCCGATGGTAATCACGGGAGCCTTTCCCGTTACCAAAGCTTCCTCCCCTTCGATTACCGGGGCATCAAACTTCGCCTTCATACCATCTAAGTCCCCTAACAGTCGACCTAAATTCTCCTGCGGGAGCCTTATTACAAATGCATAATAAGGTTCTAACAGCTTACAATGCCCCATATCCCGAGCCATCATAAGGCCCTGGCGAATAGCGCGATACGTGGCCTGTCGAAAATCCCCGCCCTCCGTATGCTTTTGATGTGCACGACCATTGACTAAGGTAATCTTCACATCCGTAAGAGGGGACCCGGTTAACACTCCACGGTGCCTTCTCTCCCCAATATGGGTAAGAACCAGACGCTGCCAATTCTTCGCTAAAATATCCTCACTAACATCCGCCTCGATGACAAGTCCGGACCCGGGTGGAAGTGGTTCCATCCGAAGATGAACTTCTGCATAATGTCGCAGGGGTTCAAAATGTCCCACTCCATAGGTACTTTCCCCTATGGTCTCCTGATAGAGTACATTTCCTTCCCCAAAGCTTACATCCACATCAAAACGCTCTTTGATCATTCCTGTGAGAATTTCCGTCTGCACTTCTCCCATTAAGCTAACTTCAATATATCGATATCGTTCATTCCAGGTGATTCCAAGGGTTGGATCTTCCTCAGAAAGAACTAATAATTTCTGATACATCTCCTCATTGGAAACACCCGCCGGAAAAATCATACGATAGGAAAGTACGGGAACTAATTTTCCAACCACCGCCTGTTCTAAAGAGCCAAACCCCGCTCCTGGCAAGGTTTCATTACATCCAAGAAGCGTTACCACATCTCCTGGAAGTGCTTCTTCTACAGAAGTAAAAGAAGGCCCTTGATACTTTCGGATCTGGGTAATCTTCTCCTTACCAAGATTCATTCTTGGACGAAGAATTCCATCCAAAATCTTTACATGGGTTAAGCGAACGCCCTTTTCATGGGTAATCTTAAAGACTCTTCCTCCAAGGGGAGCCTCTTGTCGTCCCTGATAGAAATCCTTGGTAAAAAGACGCAGTCCCTCCATGAATTCTTCCACGCCCTCTAACTTTAATGCGGAGCCATAAAAGAGTGGAAAAAGCTTTCGTTCTGCCACTGCATCCTGAATGGATTCCACGGATACTTCTCCCATGGACAAATACTCTTCCATCATGGATTCCTCACATAAGGCCATGGATTCCACAACATCTTCCTTCCTCCGGTCTTCCCCGGTCAGGGGAAGGATATTGGAGGAGAATTCCTCCTGCAACTTAGAAAGAATTTGCTCTAAATTAGTCCCTTCCTGGTCCATTTTATTTACAAAGAAAAAAATGGGCACCCGGTATTCTTCCAACAGGTGCCACAAAGTCTTCGTATGTGCCTGAATTCCATCTTTGCCACTAATCACAAGAATGGCATAATCCAGTACGGACAAGGTTCTTTCCATCTCCGCAGAAAAATCCACATGTCCCGGGGTATCTAGTAAGGTTACTTCCATCCCCTCTCCTAAAGGAAAGGAGGCCTGCTTGGAAAAGACGGTAATCTTGCGATCTCGCTCCACTTCCATCTGATCCAATAAGGTATTCTTGCGGTCCACTCTTCCAAGTTCTTTGCGAACGCCACTTTCATACAATAAAGCTTCCGAAAGTGTGGTCTTTCCAGCATCCACATGGGCCACAATTCCAATGGTTATTTTTTTCTTCATAAACAGCCACCCAACATTCTTATATACAAGTACCATCCTACTTATAGATGGTATATCCATGCTCCGTTAATACCTGTTCTGCTAATTCCATCGCATCTTCCCGGTAAAATTCAATGAGCAGGGCACCACGGGTAAATTCCCGATAATGTACAATTCCAATATTCTTTATGCTCACCTGCTTAAAGGCAAGAATATTAGCCACTAAAGCAATGGAGCCTTCCTCGTCCTTTAAATCACAATAGAAGCCATAGAATGGCTGAATTGGTCCCTTGGCACCACGCTTATTATCATTGATGGCATCCCGGTATTCCTTGGAGGACTCAAACATTTCATGGACATAACTCTTGGCATTCCCATCCACTGCATCTTTGGCTTCCTGTAATAACGCAATGTATTTTCCAAGGAGATTGGAAATCGCCTCGGCATTGGTGGAACAAATCTGCTCCCACATCTCAGGAGAAGAGGAGGCAATTCTTGTAATATCCTTAAATCCTCCGGCAGCCATGCGCTTCATCATCTGTTCTTCATTATCATTCTGCTTCACTAAATTCACTAAGGAAGAAGCAATAATATGTGGTACATGACTGATTCCTGCCACGCTTTTATCATGCACGAAAGCATCCATTACCACTGGAAGAGCACCCATGTCACGAACCAGTTCCACCAGTTCCTCCACTTTTTTAGGATCCACCAAATCCGTTGGACAGATGGCATAGAAAGCATTCTCTAATAACAGGGAAGAAGAATTGGCATATCCGGTCTTTTCCGATCCTGCCATGGGATGTCCGCCAATATAATTGGCTTCCAATCCTTCCTTCTTTACTGCATTTAAAATATATCCCTTCACACTTCCCACATCCGTAAGAATCGTATGGGAAGAAAGCACTGGCTTTAATTTTTCCAAATAGGAGGCAATATATTCCACAGGAGTACATAAAAAGATATAATCCACAGAACCCATCCGCTCATCCAGACAGTCCACAATTTCATCCAGCATTCCCTCTTCCTTCGCAAGAAGAAGTGGTGCCTGACTTCTAGAAAATCCCAGGGTATGATAATCCGGATGCTTCTCCTTAATGCTTCGTAAAATAGAGCCTCCGATTAAACCCAGGCCAACAAAACCGATTTTCATTCCATACTCCTCCAACAATCGATCTACTGAATTTCTGGCAATCGACTACAATTTTCCTCTAAATAGTAATTGCCATACATGGCATTCTGATCCAGGAAACTCTTGGCTTCTAAATCATTAAAATGCCACCATTCCGATGCTAATGGGCTCATTCCCTCATCGGCAAAATAACTATGTAATTTCTTGGTAGCTTCCGTCACATTGTCCGCATAGATGGCGCTTTTCCAAGCCTTCGGATCCTGACTGGCCACCGGTGCCGTAAATAATACCGCTGCTAAGGACATATCATGGAGTGGACATTGCATCTCATACTCCTCATAGGCATTGACCTTAGGTACTTCCACTCCCGCGATGGTTTGGGAGCCAAGGTCCGTTACTTTCACCAAGCTCACATCCACTGCACAACCTCTTTGATGATTGGACAAATACATGGATACGAACCAGGAAATTCCCCAGGTTCCATTGGATACTCCCATGGCTGCCATGGGATTGGTCTCTAACAGGGTGGAAAAAGTGGTTCGAATAGTGCATTCCGTAGGATAGGGACGAAACGCCTCCACTAAATAAAGGCAATCCCCCTGGGCAAGACAATTTTTCTGCACTTTCGCGATCTTCTCCGCAGTATAATAAAGACAGGGCATCACATATTCCTTATACCCAAGTCTCGCATTCTCATAATAGGTCTCGTAGAGTTTTTCCCCCGTAAGCCCCGGAATATCAAATTCCCCACTTTTTAAGATACTGGCATAACTATTGGCATTATCGTAAATAATGGAAGGAATCACATCGGGAAGATTGATCATACTTAGACTCTTTAACACATAGCCCGTCTCTCCACCATAGTCGATGATCAATAGATCCAGGGTCTCCCCCTGTATTACAAATGCCTGACCAGCCTTTAAGGTTCCGATTACCCCCATATTCCGATCGTACACTTCCATCTCCCCTAATGCATAGCCGCAGGCCCCATTAATAGGTAGTTCAAAAACTACATCCGCAAGGACGTCTTTGGCCTCCGTTGGTTGGGTCGTGGTTTCCTCCTGTGCTTTTTGGGAAACTTCCGTACTTTCCTCAAAGGACGCAGTGGTAGCAGTGGTTTCCACCAGCATAATGGAAACCTGTTGCTGTTCTATTTCCTGTGTCTTTTGCTGCATCGTGGTATATAGATAGACGCCAATAAAGATTGCGCTACACAGAGTCAGGATTATGGAAACCACTCCAAGAATCCTCATCTTAGAATCGTCATCAAATTGTTCTTCGTCAAACTCGTTCATCCGTCCTCCTATGTTCCCTAACTTGTTCATTATATCGGAGAAATCACCATTCTACAAGTTATAACCATGAAGAAAACAAAAAAATGCTCACCCCAGATCGAGGTGAGCATTCATTCATTTCTAATGTATCAAAACTACTTGCGAAGTTTCAATCTTCTTATAACTGAGGACCTGCAGAAACAAGTGCCTTACCAGCATCATTTCCTTCGTACTTCTTGAAGTTCTTCTGGAATCTAGCTGCAAGATCTTCAGCCTTCTTCTGCCACTCAGAAGCATCAGCATAGGTATCACGAGGATCAAGGATTGCTGGATCTACTCCTGGAAGAGCGGTAGGTACTTCGAAGTTGAAGATTGGGATATTCTTGGTAGGAGCAGTCTTAATGTCGCCATTTAAGATTGCATCAACGATACCTCTGGTATCCTTAATGGTAATTCTCTTACCAGTTCCGTTCCAACCAGTGTTTACTAAGTAAGCCTTAGCTCCACTCTTCTGCATCTTCTTAACAAGCTCCTCGCCGTACTTGGTAGGATGTAATTCAAGGAATGCCTGACCAAAGCAAGCAGAGAAGGTAGGAGTAGGCTCGGTAATTCCACGCTCGGTACCAGCTAACTTAGCTGTGAAACCGGAAAGGAAGTAGTACTGAGTCTGCTCTGGGGTAAGGATGGATACTGGAGGAAGTACGCCGAATGCATCTGCAGAAAGGAAGATTACATTCTCAGCAGCAGGACCTGAAGATACCTTATTTACCTTCTGAGCGATCTTATCAATATGATTGATTGGATAAGATACACGAGTATTCTCGGTTACGGACTTATCATCAAAGTCAATCTTACCATTCGCATCTACTGTTACGTTCTCAAGAAGAGCATCTCTCTTGATTGCGTTGTAGATATCTGGCTCAGATTCCTTATCAAGACCGATAACCTTAGCATAGCAACCACCTTCAAGGTTGAATACACCATTGTCATCCCAACCATGCTCATCATCACCGATTAAGAGTCTCTTAGGATCGGTAGAAAGAGTGGTCTTACCAGTTCCGGAAAGACCGAAGAAGATTGCGGTGTGCTTTCCGTCCATATCAGTGTTAGCGGAGCAGTGCATAGAAGCCATACCATTTAATGGTAAGAAGTAGTTCTGCATAGAGAACATACCCTTCTTCATTTCTCCACCGTACCAGGTGTTAAGAATGATCTGCTCACGAGAAGTTACGTTAAATAATACTGCGGTTTCAGAATTTAAGCCTAATTCCTTGAAATTCTCAACCTTAGCCTTAGATGCTGTATATACTACAAAGTCTGGCTCGAAGTTAGCCTCTTCCTCAGCGGTTGGCTTAATGAACATATTGGTTACGAAATGAGCCTGCCAAGCAACTTCCATGATGAAACGAACAGCCATACGAGTATCTGCATTAGCACCACAGAAAGCATCTACAACATAGAGCTTCTTGTTTGATAACTGCTCTAAAGCAATCTTCTTACAAGCATCCCAAGCTTCCTTGGTAGCACGATGATTATCATTAGGATACTCTTCAGAAGTCCACCATACAGTATCATGGGACTTAGCATCATCAACGATGAACTTATCCTTAGGAGAACGACCGGTATATACACCTGTCATAACGTTAACAGCGCCAAGCTCTGTAACCTGACCCTTATCATATCCCTCTAAGCTAGGATCTGTCTCATCTGCGAATAACTTATCGTAGGATGGGTTATAAATTAATTCCTTTGTTCCTGTAATGCCATACTTAGCTAAATCTACAGTTGCCATTTACTAATACCTCTTTTCTTAATAATTAAAAATATATTTATCCGTCAAATCTTGTATACACAAAAGTGCATCCCCTTTGACAAAATAACCAAATACGATTATATCCGACCAATTTGCCCTTGTCAATCTTGTATTGACCTTATAATGTTAAGAAATTCACTAATTTTATGAACTAAATTAGTACAATTTAACATTAGAAGGACATTTCATCCATATAAGTAATCACATCTTCTGGAAGCACGACGGACATAAATTCTGTCTCCCCATCGTCGGACTGAAAAATCTTATAATCACAAAGAAGTGGTGCACCATTACACTCCGATCCCATAAGATTCTTTAAGATTCCTTCACTTCCACCATGGCCACCGCCAATGGCAATTTCAAATCCCATAATTGGAATCTCTAAGGTGGAAATCGTTACCACCTTACATCCTGGATGTGCAGGATCTTCCAAATAAGAACTCTTTACACTCAGCTTTACCAGATGTGCAATCTGAGTAAACATCTTCTTCTCGCTATCTCCAAGACCTGCAAGGACTCCGTCCAATGCATTCTTTACCGTATCATTCATGTTTATTCCTCCAATCTTCCTTCCAAGTTGTCTTAATTTCACCCTTAGAAACTTTTCCCATCATACAACAATTTCAGAAAAAACTCCATAGAGCTTCCGTAAAGATTCATCTAAAAATCACACTTTTCCCATTCTTCCACAATATTGCTGCATTCATCCACATCCATCTGATTGGTAGCCTCTAACAGACGGGAAAGATATGCTTCCTGATCTTCTGGGAAGGACTGCTGCTGCATTTGATTACAGATTTCTTCCATCTCCGTAAGGTTAAGATCATCCAAGGCTTCCCGAATCTTCGTAAAGTAAGTCTCTAACTCTTCCTTGGTAATCTTCTCCTTCGAAACATTCTTCTCATCCGAAGGCTTCTCCTGGAAGAATGGCGCAAGCACCATCTCGTAATTACGATACATATGAAGAAGGGTTTCCGTCTGACGCTCAATGGTATCCAAATCCCTGGAATTACCAGCCTTCTCTAATAAGGCAGCAAGATCTGCAAGACGAATAGCACCAATCTGTCTGGAAGCACTCTTTAACGCATGTACCTCAATGGTATAATTGGCAATATCCTTCTCCCGATAATGCTTTTCGATGGAGCTAGCTTTGGATGGAATATAATGATAATATTCCTTTAACACGGTCCAGAACAAATCCTCCGTTCCAAGAAGCTGTAATGCATGGGAAATATCCAGATCTCCAATCTCTAAATTCATAAGGGACACCTCCTTACTCTCTGTAGCCTTTGGTACAGGTCTGCCGGAGGTTAAAGAATGAATCTTCTCCGGTGGAAGCCATTGTTTAATCTTGGCCATCAACAACCGAAGTTCGATTGGTTTTGCCACAAAATCATTCATTCCTTCCTGTAAGAACATCTCCTTCGTACCACTAATAGCATTGGCTGTCAGGGCAATAATCGGTACTTCCGCGTAATTTAGATACATTCGTCGGATAATTCGTGTGGTCTCCACACCATCTAAATCCGGCATCATATGATCCATAAAGATCAAATCAAACTGTTCCCTACTAATTAAATCCAGGGCTTCCTTACCAGAACCTGCCGTGGTTACCTGCATATTTAATGGTTCCATCAGGCCCTTAGCCACCGTAAGATTCACCGCATTATCATCCACAATTAAAACCTTGGCATCCGGTGCTTCGAAATTCGCGCTATCCTCTTTCTCCACTTCCACATGGTATTCCACATTATTTAAAAGGGCCGCTAAATTAAAGCAGGACACTGGTTTTTTCAAAATCTTAAGTGCTGGATAATCCGCCCATTGCTTTACCTCTGCAAATGTATCCGCTAATAGAACAAATTGCACATCCTCATATCCTGGCTGGCCAATGGTACCAGCTGCCTCCTCCGGATAAAAACCACTCTGAGGAATAATAAAGTACTTCTTTTGATTTGGATGCTCTCCCGCCCAGGCAAATAATGCAGCCACGGGATTCTGCGGATCATCGAGAATTGTAGCATCCACGCCCAGTTCCTCAGCGGCTTCCTGAATATCCTGTGCAGCATCTTCATTCTCAAAAGCAAAAGCAAGAGCATATTCCTTGGGATCTTCGTTAAGATATACGGAAGGAGAGGCATCCACCACTTCCTGAGGAATGGTAAAGTAGAAGGTACTACCCTCTCCATAGGTGCTGCAGACACCAATCTCACCACCCATCTGCTGTACTAAATTCTTCGAGATTGCAAGACCAAGACCGGTACCTTCCACATTTCGATTTCTCTTACTATCCACCTGTTGGAAGGAATTAAAGAGCTTTCGCATATCTTCTTCCCGAATACCAATTCCCGTATCTTCCACATAGACCTTCAGATTGCTTCGTTTTTCATCCACTGCTTCACTTCGAATGGAAATCTTAATATGACCCATATTCGTGAATTTGGTGGCATTATTGGCAATATTAATTAAGACCTGGCGAATACGCAGATTATCTCCGTGAAGGATTTTAGGAATATTCGCATCCAAGTCCAGCATTAATTCCACATTCTTATCCACCAGACGAGTCATTACGATATTGGTCACATCGTTAAATACACTCATTGGCTCATAGTCCACAGGAACAATCTCCATCTTACCGGATTCAATTTTTGAAAAATCAAGAATATCATTGATAATACTAAGAAGGGCTTTTCCGGAATTCTTAATCTGACTGATATAGTCACGAGCCGCAAGGGGCTGAATATTTTCACGAAGTGCCATCTCCGACATACCAATCACTGCGTTCATTGGAGTTCGGATTTCATGACTCATATTCGCAAGGAAGTCTGATTTTACGGCATCCGCATGCTTTAACTGTTCTTCCGTCTCGAGGGCCTTAATACGATTCTCAATCATATCCGCAATAATTCCGGAAAAAGAATACATCTCCGAAGCTGCAGCTCTGGCTCGTTCCATGCTAATAAGTGGAAGATCCTTGGCTGACTCCCACAATTCCTTAAAATTTAATTGATATAATTTCGCAAGATCCGCTACGGCATCAAATTCCAAAGGCTCAATCGTCACATGTCCACCGGCAAAGACGCAGATCATCTTTCCACGAACCACAATGGGAACTGCAAATTGCACCAGACCACAGTGACAGATATTCACAATGGGAGCCTGATTTTCTAACACTTCCCTCGCCAGTAATAATTCACAGGCATGGCACATCTTATCCCCCAGTTGTGTACTTCGAACATATTTCACACAGAACTGATCCTTACGCTTTCTCTCATAGGAAGGCGTCTGTACCAAATTTTTTCCGTCAAGATCCACAAGATGGGCTTCCATCCCCGTGGTTGACCGATATATATTTTGAAGACGTTCCACAACGGAAAAGTCCAAGATTTCGTCTAATTGATATCCTTCCACCGTAACCATGCCATCACCCCCACTTGCAAGCCTTATATAAGGCTCCCCAAACACTTCATTCCTTCCATGAAGTTATTTTATAATCCGGTATATTTCCATACCGGTGTTTCTTCTGCCTCCCCATGCTTTCGACATTCTTGCGCCATATCATCTAAGGCAATTTTAAAATCCTCCATACAATGCAGGGTCTTATGGAATTCTTCCATGGCAAGATTCACATCATAATTCTCCTTGGCTTTATAACAAGCCACGGCATGATCATGCAATTCATCATGAATGGTGAAGGCCCTCTGAAAACTCTCCGTCTCCTTTAGCCATTCCGGAACATCATTGCGACACCACAGACCAAATTTACAACGATCCGGATTATTTACCTGTCTTAACTGCAGGGTTTCAAATTCCGCAATATGATTATAAAGACGCCATGTTAAAGTATAATGATCTACATAAAATACCTTCAACCGATCAATTAGGGTTGGAGCAGAATTGGTACGGAACATGTCATTACGGGCATTATCAATATCTCGAGAGATTCGATACATATGTTCTCCCGCATTAAAAGCCTCCACGGACAGTTCCCCATAGCTTTTCGATAACTGATCCACATCCTGTAAAAGAGGCTTTGCTAACTGATTCTGCTTACTTACTTCTTCATAGATGGCGGATACATTATCAATAATGATATCGAGACGTTTTTGCATTCCATGGATGGAACGACCTGTAAATCCCATCTGATCCACGAGTTCATCCACATCATCAATTACTTCGTCCCCCACGGATTCGCGGATTTCCTGAAGTCCTGCGATAATATCCTCACCGCTTCGAACTAATGGACCAACGGTGGCACGTAACTGCCTACTATAGGTTAATAATTCAATTCCAAGCTCCTCTAAATTCACTAAGGAATGATTAAAACTATTACGAATATTAGCCAATTCCTCGATGGGTTCTTGCTGAGAAGCAATCTGTTCTAGCATGGTCTGAACCCAGCTACTATCCGCAATCTTTTTCATGGAATCATTAATTCGCATCAGATAATGATCACTACGGGTAATTACTCCCTCCACCATCTTGTTATAGGCTTTGACAAGCTTCTTATCCTTAAACGCCTTCTCATCGATAGTATGATACTTGCCTGAACCAAGATCTTCCATGGCGCTAATTAATAATTTTACCTCTTCTTCCGTCATCGCTTTGTCCCCCATTCTATTTTTCCGAATCCTTTAATCCAGAAACTTTTTAATGGTACTCTGTAACACATTCATATCCAGAGGTTTTAATACATAACCCTGGGGCTTTAAAGAAAGTACACTAATGATTTTATCCTTATCCGTTACACCCGTAAGGAAGATAATCGGTATATCCTCATATTCTGGCATAGCCCGAAGCTTGGAAAATACTTCCGGTCCATTCTCTCCCGGCATCTCATAATCTAGAAGAATGAGGTCCGGTTTCTTCTTCTCCATAAATTTATAAGCTAACTTCGCATTAATTGCTGCTGCCACATCATAGGTATTGGACAACTGGCTATTCACAATCTTTAAGATCAGCGGATCATCATCCACTACAAGAATCTTCTTTCTTGCAGCTGCTGCCATCTCTTTCGCTTCTTGGGCGGCCTTAATCTGGCTCACAATACGTTCGGATTCTTCTTCATCTTCCTTCTTCTGCATAAAATTCTGAATATACCGAAGAATATCCGCAGAAGTTAATGGTTTTACCAATACAAGATCCGGTACGATCTTGGAATATCTCTGAAAATCCTGGCATTCACTATCCGTTCCGATGATAAAAAAATAGACCGTCTTGTCCCCATGACGCTGAAGGACTCTCGCAAAACGAGAAATCTCCTCTGAACTCTCTCCATGAAGACATGCCAATAAAATATCTGGTTCCCAGAGTTTAATGTGAATGTCCAAATCCTCAAAATGAAGAGAAGATGTCATCAGTTCAAAACGATCCAAAAGATGATTAAAGAAATCATCCATTACTGCGGTATTATTTCCTGTTAATAAGACTTTGTACTTTGCCATGGTAACATCCCCCTTGTGCCATATTAGCAAGTCCTGCATGGCTCCCGACACCATACATTCACGCCATAGATTATTGTTAAAATTATACCATAGTTTTCCATCTAGTACTAGTCTTCTTCTGAAGATTCCCGCAAGTCACTGCGAAGGTACTCGTTGTATTTACGATTACTCTCTTCGGTCTCCTTTTTGGCAATCCAAGTAGCACGGTCCTCCATAATGGCTAACATCTCATCCGCAATATCTTCTGCCCGCTTAGGTTTCACATTCTGAAGATATCCCACCATCCGCTCCATGGTGCGCTCCGAATTTAAATTTCTAGCGATTAATATGCCAAAACTTTCCGGAAATCCCAGGGCTTTGATTTCTTTCAATAACTGCTCCTTCATATATTCCTTGGCATCTAGTTCCATCATTTCTCCTTTTCTTTTTCCTTTCCATCCTACTTGTGTGGACTTTAGAATCAACCTATGATTCTTTCATCCTATGATTCTTTCATTCCCCCATCTTTGTATTACATTTGGGCAAGGATATAGTCCTTTACTTCTTCTAAGGTGCTTTCCTTCCATGCGCCTTCCTCGGCCCTTGAAGCAAGTGGTCGAACAATAAAAAAGTCCAGTCCCTCTCCAGGCACCCGGCCACTGCGCTTTGGATTGGAAAAATGCTCCTCCCACTCTTCTTCCGTGGCATGGGCAAATTTCTCCGGATTAAGATAAATCTGCTGGCGCTTGGTGGCTGCTACGAACATCTTCGCAGCAAGGGGAGCAAGGAGTTCATAGTCCCTCTCTCCCACATGGGTGAAGATTTTCGGAAGGGGTGCCGAAACCACATGTTCCAGGCCGCGCTCAATACAAAGCCCCATGGCCTCAAAGTCCATCTTCTCCTTCGTAAAGTGCAATTTTACCAGGATGCCCTTTTCCGTATGGTACTGCGCCCGCTGATAATCCGTATCAAAGATGAAATTACCAAGGGAATAGAAGATAACCTTCTCCCCCACCATTTCATAATTCATGGGAACATGGGGATGGTGGGATACGATCACATCTGCCCCCATCTTTAGATAACGAAGGTACCGATCCCTGGTGTAGGGAGTAGGAAGGGAAGTAAATTCCTCTCCTCCATGGGATACGATCACACACCACCGGCAGCGCTTCTTAATCTCTTGAATTCGCTCCTCGATCAAGTCATAATCGCTCCAATTAAAGCAACCGGCCTTCTCTTCTCCTGCAGGTTTACAGCCTCGCTGATATCCCACGCCGATCATGCCGATGCCGCCTGCATCCGGAAAATATATAGGGGCGCTGGCTTCCTTAAGATTTCTTCCAGCCCCCAGGGTGAGTGCTCTGGCACGCCTTGCTTCCTCCAAGGTCTTTACCATGCCTTCCTCCCCCGCATCCATAATATGATTGTTGCAGATATTCCAGATATCCGCATGCATTTTTTTTAGGACGGAGACGGCCTTAGGATTCATGGTATGCATTAACTGCACCACGCCCTCCGTGGTCTGATTGGTGGGTATGGCCACTAAGGGTCCTTCCACATTGGCGATCACATGGTCCGAATCCTGTAGGAAGGATAAAACCTCTGGGGCAAGAAGGTTGGGATCCTCCCATTTGCCATCCATATACCGGTCAAATCCAATATCTCCCGTAAATGTCAGTGTAATTTCCTCGTTCATACTTTGCTTTCCCCGGCGTTTCCAATTCCTAATCCAGGGCCTTTCTTATGTTATCTAACACTTTCTTACTCATTAAATCATATCCCTGCTTGGTCATACCGGCAGAGGCATTGGTGCATAGGACATTGGGCAAATGTTGATGCGCCTCATCCATGGCTCCGATTCCATCATATGTATCACTACAGAAGATGTTTTTCGGATTTTCCACCCATTTGGCAAGACAGGTAAGGTCCGCTGCAGGTCCAATGGAGGTATTGATCATAATCTTTCCCTCTCCCAGGGCCTTAAATTCCTCTTCCTTTAAAAGGATCACATTCTTATTCAGGGCCGTGATCACCACATCCGATTCTTTCAGTAATGGGATTAATTCCTGATAATGCATTCCCATGGCTTCCCGTTCCGGCTTTTTACTTCTTGCATAATAGGATACCTTGGCGCCCAAAAAGGCCAGGGCATCCGCAGTCATTCCTCCGGATACTCCAAGTCCCACCATGCCCACTTTCATCCCTGTAAGCTCCAGGGGCTTTTCCTTCCACATTGGATAATCGTAGCCATGAAGGATGCGAATTAACTGATATAGCACATACTCCACAACGCCACGATCCCCGTAATCTCGAATACCATATACGGTGATGCCATGCTCCTGTGCATAGTCAATATCCACATTGGCACTTTCTTTCGAATATAGGGAACAGCACATTCCCACGTATTTTAGATTGGGAGCCTTGGAAAGCACTTCGGCATCAATCCGGGGCTGGGTGCGCACCAGTACTGCATCCGCATCCCCGATGCGACGAAGGATTTCTGCATTGTCCCCTGGAAGAGTGTCATAACGAATGATTTCCTTCGCATACTCCTCTAATTCTTTCTCCGCCCATGGCATCAGTCCCACAGGCCCCACTTCTACTAATTTATGAAATTGACGCACCGTCATTTCTCCTTTCCATTTAAAATCCAAAAACTTCCTTCCTGCATGTTGGAATCTATTAATAGAAAATCATTGGACTTGCAAGATTTCTCATTAACGCTACCACGCTCCAGCCGGCAATTTCACTGGTTCTGGAATATAAATCGAACGAAGAAGAATATCCTTCGGTTTTAATCGTGACAAAATATTCATCCCCCGCAAATTCCGGAACCGTGGAAATCTTGGTTTCAATACCTTCCACGCCAAGACTTGCTAGTGCTGTTGCGACAAATACATTCACCTTGGTTGGGAGGATTTCAATGGCCTCTTTGGCAGAACCATCAAATACCTTTTCCACCTTATTGGATGTTTCTAACTCATCCAAAAACAGTGGAGTATTTTTTAAGGACCCAACGCTTTTATGCGCCTCAATTGTTCCTTCCACCTTCTGATTCTTAGAATTTGCCAATAATGCCACGGTCTGCAATACATCAAAACCACCCACAGCACCGCATGGAATATGGATCTTACTATTGCCCCGCAGCGCTGCTGCCTTGGCCCGCTCTAAGAAACTCTCATCCGCAAATGCTCCGATGGACAGTGGAATCACGCTGCATCCCTGCTCCAGGGCAGGAATTGCCACAGCTTTCACCAAATCCACACTGGCAGCCTCCACTAAATAATCCGGCTGCAGTAATAATAACTCGTCGATTTTCTCACAAGCTCTGCCGCCAACTCTTTCACAAAGAGCCTTCGTATGCTCCATGGTCTTACTATAAGCACCCAAAAACTCATATTCTTCCAATAACCCCTGCTGATATGCGTCCGCCACCAGATTTCCTAAAAATCCACAGCCCACGATTACAAATGTCTTCTTCACCTTTTACCTCCTATTTTCTACCCTCTTCGCAGCCCTTAGAGTCAAGACTCGCTCGCGAGTCTTGCGCGCCGGATTCGTGTCTGCTTCAGCAGACAAATTCCTGTCCGAATCCGTGCGCATCCTTGCGGAGCATTTAACTCAGTCGGAGCTTGTACCCCGACTGAGTTAAACACCCATTCATTATAGCATCTTTCCTCAAAATCCCCAATCCAATTTCCATCTCCCATCAAAATTTACGAAACTTCATAGGCATTTTTTCGTAACTATGATACAATACAGATAGCAATTTTCATCATTACTATATCTTTTCGGGGAGGTACTTGTTATGACAGGAAATGTGATTGTTGGACAATCCGGTGGTCCAACAGCAGCAATCAACTCATCTTTAGCCGGAGTCTATCGCACTGCCAAGGATCGTGGAGCGAAAAAAGTATATGGCATGCTCCATGGCATTCAGGGATTACTGGAGGAAAAGTATGTGGATCTTTCCGATCATATTAAATCGGATTTGGATATTGAACTACTGAAACGTACCCCTGCAGCGTTCCTCGGCTCTTGCCGTTACAAACTTCCAGACATCCATTCCAATCTGGAACTGTATGAAAAAATCTTTTCCATCCTGAATAAATTAAAGATTGAAGCACTCATCTATATTGGTGGAAATGATTCTATGGATACCATAAAAAAATTATCGGATTATGCCATTCTAACCGGCTCTTCCATTCGTTTTATTGGTTGTCCCAAAACGATTGATAATGATCTGGCCCTCACGGACCATACTCCGGGCTATGGTAGTGCTGCCAAGTACATCGGAACTTCCGTTAAGGAAATCATCCGGGACAGTTACTGCTTAGAATATGAAAAAGGTGTGGTCACCATCATCGAAATCATGGGACGCAATGCCGGTTGGCTTACCGCCGCATCCATTCTTGCCAAAGGCGAGGATTGCGCCGGTCCGGATTTAATCTATCTACCAGAAGTCCCATTTGATATTGAGAAATTCAAACACAAGGTGGAGAAGCTCTTAACCAGGCAATCCACGGTTGCGGTAGCCATATCCGAGGGAATTCATACCAAGGATGGCAAATATATCTGTGAGTTGGGGCAGAATGTAGATTTTGTGGATGCATTTGGACATAAGAAACTAACCGGCTCCGCTGCTTACTTAAGTAATTATATTGCTGAGGAACTGGGTTGTAAGACCCGCTCCATCGAACTTTCCACCTTGCAGCGTGCAGGCTCCCATCTTGCAAGCCGTGTGGATATTCTTGAAGCCTATCAGGTGGGTGGTGCTGCAGTCCTTGCAGCGGATGAAGGCGATACAGGAAAGATGGTAACTTTAGTACGGCATTCCGATGATCCATACCAGTGTGGTACGGTGGAGAAGGATGTACATAAGATTGCTAATGACGAGAAATTAGTACCACGTAGCTGGATTTCCAGGGACGGCTCCTACGTTACGGACGATTTTATCACCTATGTACGGCCACTGATTCAAGGAGATGTGTCCCCAATCATGGTGGATGGTATTCCAAGACATCTTTTCATGCCATTTAAGAAACGATAAAGGATGGAACAATAGAACGAAAAAGCCTCGGTAGGGAATGATCCTCCCCGCCGAGGCTTTCTTAGATTTTACCAAATTACTGTTTTTCCTTCGGAAGTGATTTTCTTTACTCTTATTTCCAACCTACCTTCCAAGAAATTACCCATCTTTACTTACATGCTGCTTCGTAAAGTTCTCCAACCTTCTTCCAATCCACAACCTTAAAGAATTCCTTTACATATGCGGCACGAAGATTCTTAAACTTCAGATAATATGCATGCTCCCATACATCGATGGCAAAGATTGGCGTATTACCGGTGCCAAGGCTGATCGGATTATCCTGATTGGCACTATTCGATAATACTAAATCACCATCCTTCGTTACAGACATCCACGCCCATCCAGAGCCAAACTGTCCCGTAGCAAGAGCAGAAATCTTTTCCACGAAGGCATCGAAATTACCAAAGGTGGCATCCATCTTTTCCTTTAAAGCTCCCGTTGGCGCGCTTTCGCATGCAGGTGCCATAATGGAAAAATAAAGATTATGATTGTAGAAACCACCACCATTATTGCGAATTCCATTACGTAATTTCTCATCGGAAATCTGATTTAAATTCGCAAGTAAAGAAGTGATGTCTTGGTCTAATACCCCAGCTTCTTCTGCTAATTTATTCAAAGTAGCCGTATAAGTTGCATGGTGCTTGGAATGATGGGTCTCCATCGTTGTTGCATCAATGACTGGCTCTAACGCGTCATATGCATAAGGTAATTGATACTGTTGAAACATGAAATTCCTCCTTTGTCACAAACCTATGTATATTGTTTCCTTCAACTTTCGATTCGCTCCCAGATACGTTCCTTTAACCTCTTGCGAATCCTTCATATTATACCATAGAAGGTGCTTGGCCAACAATCACATTTGTATAGGAAAAGAGTTATTTGGCACAAATCTTTCCTTCCTTAAACATGCGCATCATTTCATTGGTTAGGCTTAGGGAGTTTGGCTGTAATTCAATCTCTTCCCGCTTCACCCAGTCGGCGTATTTTAATTCATGCTCGTCCATGACAATGGTAGGGTCCCCGTCCACGTCGCAATAATACCCCACAAGAATATCCTGTGCCATGCCCCAGGGCTGGGATTTGTAGTACCGGATGTTTTTCACATGAAGTCCCGTCTCCTCCATCACTTCTCTGGTCACGGTTTCTTCCAGGGTTTCCCCAATCTCCGTAAAGCCCGCCACTAACGCATTATGCCCATATCCTGTGCGGTATTTGGTAAGAAGCAGCTCCTCCCCATGAATTACTCCCACAATCACCGCAGGATTGATTCGTGGAAAGATTAAATTGCCACAATCCGGGCAGCGCATGGCTCGTTCCATAGCATCCAGGACCAAAGGCTTTCCACAACGACCGCAAAAGCGCTGATCCGCATACCACCGCCACAGATGATAGGCGGTAAATGCCGCATACACTTCCACTCCATCCATTTCATCCCGAATTTCACGGATTTCGCGACATACAAGAGGAAAAAGACTACACGCTTCCAAGGAGGATGCTTCCCAATCCCCCGGATTTTTAGGATCTTGCGTTTCGGCTAAAAGTTCTGGAAAATACAGATAATACCGATTATCATCCACGGAAAAGAGGTAAATTGCAGCCTCCGTTCCAAGAAAGGATTTTCCGGCTTCTTCCAACACCTTTCCCAATTCTTCCCAGGTCAAGAAGTCACATCCCCCAGGAGTACTCTTTACCAGCGCACGTCCTTTTTTCGTAAAATAAAACACGGTATCCTGAAGGGAAGGACTCCATGGGTGATATTCATTATGTAATTTACTTGGTGCAATATCCTGAATCATTTCTTTTCCTCCTATATCACATTTTCCCTAGTAATTGGTTCCTTCTACCTCTGGAAAGACTTGAATCAGCAATAGTTCCCCTTCCTTTACGGAAACTTTGGCAGACTCTCCCAACAGGACCTCATTACTAATTCCATATTGATATTCACTAGAAATTTCCCCATCCAATAGAGGGTATTTGGCGCCTTGAATGGTAATCCCCTTGGCGCATCCCGTAATATTTAATAAAGAAAAGTAGGCATAGGAGTCTGGAATAGAAACTTCCTCCCGTCCCACAAGACGCATTACCGAATAGTCATCAATCAGAATCCCGCTACAACCATGATTTTTCATATACAGCAGCATATAGAGATTTCCTAAACTATGATCTAAGCGATTTCCAATGACTCCAAGACATATAAATTCTCGAAATCCCCTACGGATTCCCTCTTTTAATGCATATACCGTATCCGTATCATCCTTTTGCCGTGGTAACTCAATCGTTTCCACCGGCCAATGAGGATTTTCATGGGAATCAAAATCCCCCACCAAAAGATTGGGGGTAAGATTTAGTCCTTCCACATGCTTTAATCCCCCATCGCAAATGATTATATAGTCACTCTCCTCCCTCTGCCAGGCTTCTTTTACCCGCTCATAGGAGGAAATATCCGCATTGCCAACAATAATGCATCGTGCCATGTTCTATACCTCTTCTTTTTCACTGACCAGCCACTTTTTATAAGTTCCATCAATTCCAAAAGCACCTAGTGGCGCAGTTAATAAGATGGCTACCACGGATACTGTAAGTACCACTTCCCCGCAAGGAAGTCCCATGGCAAGGGGTAAACCACCGATGGCAGCTTGCACTGTGGCCTTAGGCGTATAGGCAATCATACAAAACAGTCGTTCCTTGAAGGAAAGCTTGGTTCCAAGGACACAGAAGAATACGCCAAGCATACGAAATACCAGCACCAAAAGCACCAGGATAATCGCCCGAAGCCCTGCTTCTTTCGCATGATCAATGGCCACCGAAGCACCCACTAACACAAAGAGAAAGATCTCTGCAACACTCCACATCTTGTCAAACTGGGAGGACAGATTTTTAGCCATGGTAGAATCCATACGCTTTACTGCAACTCCCATGGCCATAATGGCAATTAAGGAAGCAAGTGGAATCCTCGGAAACTTGGTTTCCACTGTGGATAATAAGAAGGAAATGGATAAAAAGAGAATCGCCATCACAAGGTTGCTCATCTTGATCTTAGAAAAGTATTTCCACACTCCATATCCCATGAAAAATCCCACGAAAATACCAAGAAGGATCGAAATTGGAATATTCACAAAGGACATCACAGAAACCTCCTGTCCTTGAGCCAGTCCAGTAAATGCAGTAAACATTACGATAACAAATACATCGTCCACGGAAGCTCCTGCAAGAATCATCTGAGGAATGCCCTGCTTGGTTCCATACCCCTCATCGATCAAGCGAATCATCCGGGGAACTACCACCGCAGGGGATACGGCGCCAATCACCGCTCCAAGAATTGCTGCATCTAAAACATTCATCCCTAAAATCCTTGGGGCAAGAAGAATCATTCCGATCATCTCCACACAGGCAGGAAGAAAGCACATCAAAATCGCGGGGCGTCCCACCTTTTTTAAGTCCTCTAGGTTTAATTTTAATCCGGCACGAATCAAAATAATAATGAGCGCAATTCGGCGAAGATCCGAAGAAATGGAAAGAATGGAGGAATCCAACCAATTAGCACAATACGGGCCAATCAAAATTCCTCCAAGAATCATACCAAAAAGACTTGGGATTTTGCATAACTTACACAACCATCCAAAGCACAATCCCACCATAATAATCATTGCAATACTAAATAACATCTCAAACCTCCAAGGAACCCATTCTCTTTTCACGGTTTCCTATCTTCCATAACTTCCATGTCTTCCGTGTCAAGTTCTTCGTCCTTAGAAAAAATCAGTCGCTGTAATACTTGCTCCTTATGATCTAAGAACATTCTGGTAATCTGATAACTTTCTGTCTCCTCATAGGAAATCGAATGAATCCCATCCCCATCAAAGCTTAAAATCTCCGCATCCGGAAATCCAAGTAAGATCGGAGAATGCGTCACCATGATGATCTGGGATCCCTCCTCCACACATCGATGTAATTCCATCAAAAGCGTCAACTGTCGCTGTGGTGACAGGGCAGCTTCCGGTTCATCCAAAAGATACAGTCCCCGCTTGCAAAAACCAGTCTGTACTAACTGCAAAAAGCTCTCCCCGTGGGACCGTTCATGAAAATGCTGCCTCCGTCCCAAAGGATCCTCCCTACTATAGGCCTCTTCCGCCGTTGCCACATTATAAAAGCTTTCCGCACGCAAAAAATACCCGTACTTTGTAGAAGAAATGCCCTTAGTAAGGCGAATTCCATTCCACAGTGGGGAGTAGGAATCATAGGTGGAGAATTGATAATTTCTCGTTCCACCCTCCGGATTAAACCCGTAATTAACCGCCATGGCCTCTAACAGTGTGGATTTTCCGCTGCCATTTTCCCCCACAAAAATCGTCATCGCTTTAGAAAACTGCAAATGTTCTAACTCCCGCAACGCAGGAATCTTCCTAATATAACTATCTTCGTCAATTTTATCCCAAGTTAGGGATAGACCTCGAATGATCAAGGAAGCATCCTCATCAAACATTCCCATATCACTTACCCCATCCAATGCAATAAAACATATGCATAATAACAGTACATCCAGTGGACAGCGGAATCGGGGCCCACCGAGTAACTCAAAATATATCAACAATAATCCATGGTGCGGAAGATGGGGCCCAATACGTTCCGTAGGCAATAGGATCCATTCAGCGGAAGATGGGGCCCCGGCCGTCCGGTGGACGGCGGTATCGGGGCCGACCGAGCCGAAGGCGAGATGAACCCACGGGTTCATCGGAGCGCTTCGGCTTGGTCAACAAGAAAAAGGACAGGGGTAAGCCCCTGTCCTTTTCTTGTTCACCATGCGGAAGATGGGACTTGAACCCACACTGTGAAACCACAACTAGAACCTGAATCTAGCTCGTCTGCCAATTCCGACACTTCCGCGCATTACCGACAATAAAAAGTCGGCAACGGATATGATTATAGCAATGAACCCACACTTTGTCAAACAAAATCTCTGCCCCACTCAGGCCTCATCATTAACAGAATTTCTCCTACAAATAAACTCTAAAAACTCCTCCTGTGGAAGAGGTCTGGAAAAGTAAAAACCTTGAATATATTTAATCCCAATCTCCGCCATGGTCTCAAACTGCTCCTTGGTTTCAATACCCTCAGAAACAATAGGAAGATCCATGCCCTGTAACATATGCATGGTAGCCTCCATAACATAGCGGCCCTTGGCACTTTCAAAATACGCCTGAGTCATCATTCGATCAAACTTCACAATGCTCACCGGCATCTCCACAATATAATTCAGATTGGACTGACCGGTACCAAAATCATCCAAGGAAAAGGTCACACCATAATCGATGAGTCTTTTCATATTATCTTGCAGAATTTCCTTGGCAACAATGGAGGCGGACTCTGTAATCTCAAGATTAATGCACTCCGCAGGCACCCGATATTCATTCATAATACGAATAAAATTATTGGCCAAATTTCGGTCACCACACTGCACTACGGAAAGATTCACTTCAATATAATGAATCCCTAAAGCCGCCAGGTTATTGGCCTTAATAAACTGGCAAACCTTCTCAAATACCTTCTCACCTAATCGAAGAATACTACCCTTCTTCTCCGCAATAGGAATAAAACGTCCCGGTGGAATGATATTGCCATCCTTATCCCGGATACGAACCAAAGCCTCCGCCGTGGTAAATTTCCCTTCCTCCGTGTTATACATGGGCTGATAGAAAACTTCCACCCAGTCATTGGCCAGCGCATCTTCAATGAGCTTCTCTGCCACATTCTCATCCTGCATTCCAAGTAACAGGGCATTATCCACGATCAAGAAACGCCCATGCGCATTTCTCGAAAAATTCACCTGAGCATAGGCCATGACACCACTGAGTTCATGGATATCCTGATAACGATCCGCCCGTTCAATCAACACAAAATTCGGATGAAATTCAAATCTTCCACCCGCGCCCCAGGAATCCTCAAAACGCTCCATAATATGATCCACATTCAGCCTGGTTCTTGAAACCTCGGAGAAAATCATCACAATCTCCAAATCTCCCCGACGGAACACCTGTGCATCCTTAAATGTACGAAGGAAGGCTGCCGCCTCTGCAAATGCTTCCATCTGCTCCTTCTTCTGAATCATACTAATATAGGAACGATCCAAAGTCATCACTAACATGGAAAACTCACTATGTTCCCGGAACAATTCACGCATTCGCGCATCATATCCCGTCTGGTTAAAAAGTCCCGTCTGCTTATCCATATACATTTCCGGATTCTCTAACTTCAAATATACAATGGTAACGCCTAACGCTCCTGCATATCCCACAATGAGAATTTCATTATTTAAAAACTGCACCGTAGCTGCAATCACCCAGAGGGTCAACCAAGCCACGGACACCTTCCAACGAGTGGCATAGATGGTAGTTTTTTGTGAAATCAAGAGATAGAATAAAGCCACTAAAAATCCCACAGAAAAAAGATAGGTGGCATAGACGGAAGCACCAAAACTATAGATCACACCACGATTATCATAATAATAAATCGGTGCACAATAAATCAGGATGCATCCAAAACATACAATCCACAGACACACCACTAAGGTATTTAAAAATTTCTTCGAATAACCAGAGATATCCGTTAATACGTAAAGAAAGGCAAAAAGCGCCAGACAAAGTAACGAACAAAGATAGGTTTTACAGATAAAATCGACAAATAAAATCGGTAAATGGGCACGATAATGAATCGCATATAACGTCGTCAAATCACAGATATTGCAGACGAAGGATGCGATATAAAAGCGAACAAAAGCCCTACTCGTTTCTAGATGCAACGAAGGCTGATTGATCAATACAAAAAATAATGTACTTAATAATAATAGGGCGCAGATCTGAGTCCATATATTCATACAGGATGCCCCCCCTTTCCCCTTACTATCATATTATTTTAACAGAATACACAAAAATTTACTATGCATTTGTATAAAATTGCCCTTAAAATTTCCCAGCAATTTCTCTCCGGTTTTTTCTCCCTTTCCCTTCATATTGTGTTTAAAAGAAGAAACACACCACAATATATTGTGTTTAGGGTTGACAACGCTCCCACCCTATTCTATACTCAAGATGCACGTAAATCCTAGCCGGCGCATTGCCCCTTCGTATTTACGTGCAATCCAGTTTCAGGGGGGTTATGATGCTATACGATGAACATTTAGATGGCAATATGGAGTTAGCAGAGCCACAGATTTTTGTAATGAAGCGTTCTGGTGAGCGCATTATCTTTGATGAAAGTAAGATTCGCAATGCGATTCAAAAAGCGAATTTGGAAGAAGGAATTCTTTCTGCACGATTAAGTGAGAAGGAAATCACCTCCATTACAGAAGGAATCAAGAAGGATGCTCAGAATGCAGGCCGGGACCTTTCCGTGGAAGAGATTCAGGATAAGGTGGAAGATGCCTTAATGGACACGGGAAAGCATAGCGTGGCCCGTCTCTATATTACCTACCGTTATAAGAGAAATGAGTTCCGTAAGATGAGCCATGTGGATCAGAAGATTGCAGGTGTAGTGGAGCGGGACAATGAGGAAGTGAAGCAGGAAAATTCCAATAAAAATCCTGTGGTACTTTCCGTTCAGAGAGATTATATGGCGGGGGAATGGAGTCGTTACTATACCAGTAAATACCTCCTTCCCAATGATATTGTGGCAGCCCATCAGGATGGACTGATTCATTTCCATGATGCGGACTATTTTGCTCAGCATATGCATAACTGTGATTTAGTCAATCTTGAGGACATGTTACAGAATGGTACCTGCATCAGCGGTACCCATATTGACACTCCAAAGAGCTTTATTACCGCATGTACTGTGGCTTCCCAGATTGTTGCCCAGGTTTCTTCCTGCCAATATGGGGGGCAGAGTATTACCATGAGTCATTTGGCTCCATTTGTGGATGTATCCAGAAAAAAGATTTCAGCGCGTCTTCACAATGAGTTTGCCGAAGCCGGTGTGGTTCTCTCCGAAGATAAATTTAACCACATTGTAGAACAGGAAGTTCGTAAGGAAGTAGAATCCGGCTGTCAGACCATTCAGTATCAGCTCATCACCCTGCAGTCCACCAATGGACAGGCACCATTTGTCACGGCCTTTTTATATCTGAATGAAGTGCCGGAAGGACAGACCAGGGAGGATCTTGCATTAATCATCGAGATCATGTTCCGTCAGAGAATTTTAGGCGTGAAGGATGAGAAGGGATATTATATTACTCCTGCTTTTCCTAAGTTGATCTATGTGCTTCAGGAGAATAATATTACCGAAGGCACTCCTTATTTTTACTTAACCAAGCTTGCCGCAGAATGTACTGCCAAGCGTATGGTTCCGGATTATATTTCTGAGAAAAAGGCTTTGGAATTAAAGGGGGACTGCTATCCTTGCATGGGTTGTCGTTCCTTCTTAACTACGGACCGCTTTACGGATGCAGGAATTGGAAATATTGCCAATGCCATGAATTACCAAGAGGGAAAGCACCGCTACTATGGCCGTTTTAATCAGGGTGTGGTTACCATCAACTTAGTGGATGTGGCCTGCTCTTCCGGTCAGGACGAAGAAAAATTCTGGGAGATTTTAGAAGATCGTTTAAATCTCTGCCACAGAGCACTTCGTATTCGTCACGAGCGACTTCTTGGAACCCCATCGGATGTGGCTCCAATTCTTTGGCAGGATGGTGCCTTGGCTCGATTAAAACCAGGGGAAACCATTGATCGATTATTATTCGATGGCTATTCCACCATTTCTTTAGGATATGCGGGATTAGCAGAATGCGTTTATTATATGAAGGGTGCTTCCCATACTACGGAAGAAGGAAAGAGTTTTGGCTTAAAAGTTATGAAGGCATTAAATGATGCCTGCAAGACTTGGAAGGAAGCCGAGAATATCGACTATTCCGTCTATGGTACCCCGCTTGAAAGTACCACCTATAAATTTGCTAAGTGCCTGCAGAAGCGCTTTGGTAAGATTCCACATGTAACGGATAAGAATTATATTACCAATAGTTATCATATCCATGTAACGGAACCAATTGATGCCTTCAGTAAGTTAACGAAAGAGGCAGAATTCCAGGTATTATCCCCTGGTGGCGCCGTTAGCTATGTGGAAGTACCGGATATGCAGAATAACCTTCCTGCAGTCATCAGCGTGATTCAGCATATTTATCATACGATTCTTTATGCAGAATTAAATACCAAGAGTGACATTTGCGATCGATGTGGCTATACGGGACAGATTCAGATTGTGAAGGATTCCACCGGAAAATTAGTCTGGGAATGCCCTAATTGCGGTAACCGGGATCAGTCTTCCATGCATGTAGCTCGTAGAACCTGTGGCTATATTGGTACACAGTACTGGAATCAGGGAAGAACCTCGGAGATTGCAGACCGTGTCCTTCATCTATAAAAAGCAAAACCTGGAGCATATCAAATATGCCCCAGGTTTTATTTTACTCTTCTATAAGAAACTCAATGGTCTTTGCAATGGCAAAATCCATCTTGGAAGGATCCATAAATCCATGGTCCGCCTGTTCCACGATTACCAGATCAATCACATTATTTTCTGAAAATTCCTGAATTTCTTCTAATGGAATCATGGCATCTTTCGTACCATGAATGAGTAGGCACTGATCCGCAATCCCCATAAAATCCTGATGCATCAGATCGGTTTTGGCGAGGTCATCTAAGAAGGCCTGGTCGATCTTTAGCTGTCTTTCATGTCCTGCAAGCACTTCCTTTCCCTTCTTTAACTTCTCATGATCTTCCGGAGAAATACTCTGATTCATGGTGCGATCCAAGCAGATGGCCGCAGACCGAAGTACGATCCGGTCCCAGGGTTGCTCCACTTCCCCGATATATTTTAAGGTCATAAAAGCCCCAAAACTGGTGGAATAATTATAAAGTTTTGTAGCATGCAGGGTCTCTTTGGCATATTGAATGACTAAGGTAAGATAGGTGAGGCATTCTGAAAGAAGTAATTTCTTTCTCGCATCCGCTCCCATGCAGGGCCAATCAAAAACTAAGACAGCCCCATTCTTACGCTTTCCTAAAAAACGTTCCGCCATCTTAGCGATCCCCTTATTCTCTTTACTTCCGCCAAATCCATAGGTGGCAATCACCACTTCTTCAATTTGACGAAACTCCTTGGCATAATAAATTTTACAGCGGATGGAATATCCATCCTGATTAATATCCAATAATTTTTCCATGATTCTCATCCTTATATGGTCGTAATACTATCCGGAAAGGCAATTTCATCCTTGGGTTCGATCATCACATCCTCCACCAGGCTTTCTCCCAGTACTTCATAGGAAGCTCCTGTCTTGGCGGCGATCATCCGAAGGGAGGAAAAAGAAAATTCCGAAAGTTCATATTGCTCCTCATCCTTTAAAACATTTAAGAAGGTATCACATTCCATCCTACAATTTTCAAAAGACACCTTCAAAACCTTGGAGCGAGGAATATCCTTTCGTCCCCTGTCATCAAAGAACTGCCTCCAAGGATTAATATTTAAGAAATTCGCTGTCTTTCCCTGAATCTCTTCAAGGCGTATGCATTCATATATCTGTGGTGTATCCGGACGAAGCTTACACCATAGGAGATTAAAACTCTCTTCCACTTTCACCCGACGCATCAAAATATTCCGATTATGAATGGACTCCGAACCAAGGGTCAGGCATCCATGGCAAAAGCCAAAAGTACAGTCCTCAATAAGAATTCTCTCATTGGAGCCATTGCAAGGATCCTCATCCGCCCAAGGCCCCTTTCCCCCCTTACATACCACCGCATCATCATTGACTGCAATATAGCAATTCTTAATGAGCACATCCTGGCATACATCCAAATCAATTCCATCCGTACTAGGTGCCTTCACTGGCTCGTGGGGGGAAGTAATGGTACATCCTATGAATTTCACATATCGACACTGATAGAGGTGATTGGTCCAAAATGGAGAATCCTTCATGGTAATTCCGCAAACCACCACATCCTCACAATGATCCGCAAAAAAGAGACGTGGTCTCTGAGCATCCTTATTGGTACAGGAAGGATTCCAACTTCTTCGAATCCAGAATTCTTTCCAATAATGAAGGCCCCTGCCATCCACACAACCCTCGCCAAAAATTCGTACCCCATGAAGCCCCTTGGCATTAATTAAGGCAGGAAAATACAGACAATTCTCCCCTTCCATTCTTGTTTCCTCCACAGGAAAATCCGAAATCCAAGGACTTCCTACAAGTACTGCTTTCTTGGAAAGATATAGATCCACGCCCTGTTTTAAATACAACGCTCCGGACATCACTTCTCCTGGGGGGAGTACTAAAACTCCTCCACCATTCCCATGAATCTCATCAATCAGCTTTTGTAAACCTTTCGTCTGAAGACTTCCATCCATGACAATTCCATAATCCGTGGCAAGGTACTGTCTGGCTTCTTTCTCTATGTCAAGCTTTGGAATTTCATAGAACCAAGAAGAAATTGGACTATGATCCGGGAAAAATTCCTCCATGGATATCTCCTTTCTCCATATGCAACGAAATTGCACATTCTTTTATACAATATCCCTATCATTATAACGATTCTTGTGCATCTTGCAAAGTTTTGATACAATACCGCCTAGGAGGTTGGCAAGGGACCTAGGAATGCGTAAATTAAACACATCTCCCATGCCGAAGAAACAATGCTTCATAAGAATAAAAGTTCACCCGACCCCGCCCTTACATTACCGGACGGTGTGAATTGGAACATGATTATAATCAATACGGTGAAAGTGGCTCTTGCTGCCTGTGCTTCCATTCTTCTTGCCGATGCATTAACGCTAAGTAATGCGATTTCTGCTGGAATTGTGGCAATCCTTACCATACAACCGACAAAACGAGAAACAGTAAAAACAGCAATTGCGCGATGTATCGCCTTTGCTTTAGCTTTACTCATCGCATTTGTTTCCTTCTCGCTTTTTGGATATGGATATACGGGATTTTTAGTATATTTGGTAGTCTTTATCTTTTCTTGCCAGCGATTTGGCTGGATCAGTGCCATGGCCATGGACTCTGTAATTATTTCACATTTTATTGGTTTCGGATGTATGAATCCCCCAGAATTACTCAATGAAATATCGATTTTTGCTATTGGAATCGCCGCAGGAATCTTCGCCAATCTTCATCTTACCAGGGATATGAAAAAGATGAATTATATCGAAGATGCCTTGGATGAACAGATTCGTCTGATTCTATCAAGAATGTCCGAGAAACTCATCTCCAACGATTATAGTGACTATAATGGGGATTGTTTCAATCATCTCGACGACTTAATCCATGAAGCAGAACTCATTGCGCGTCAGAATTTTGCCAATCAGTTACGAAAAGAAGATTATTTCGATATGAACTATGTGGCTATGCGTAAGGCACAGGAAAGTGTCCTCATTGAGATGTATAAAAATGTGCGTCTATTACAGGGAAACCCTGAAACAATCTATGCAATTTCCAATTTTTTAAAAAAGATTTCCGAGGAATATGAAAAAAACAACACCGTAAAAAATCTTTTAAAAACATTTGCAGAAATTGATCAGAGTATGAAATCCACCCCTCTTCCTAAGACACGACAGGAATTTGAGGACCGTGCTCATCTCTACACGATTCTTCGAAAAATTGAAGAATTCCTGCTTATTAAAGCTGACTTTATGAATACTCAGGAGGAATAATAACCCTATGTGGCTATTTTTTACAATTTTTACCACCGCTGCGTGGTCATTTGCAGAATTATTTTATAAGAAGGGTGCTCGCCCAGAAGAGCGCTATGCTCATTTAAAGACAGGAATCTGTGTGGGCTTTGTCATGGGTGCACACGCCCTTTTTACCTTATTAACTCAGGATGTCAATTATGATCCAATGAATATCCTACACTATTTCCCAGTATCCTTCCTATATGGACTGGCTATGGTGCTTTCTTACTTTGGTATGCGATTTGTGGAAGAGTCCATCTCCGATCCAATCGAAAATACCTGTGGTTCCATCTGTACCCTGCTCTGTGTGATTTTCTTACACGAACATGTATCCACCATTGCCGCAATTTCCATTCTATGTACCTTAGTAGGTATTATCGGACTTGGTATTTTGGATAATACGGGAGAGACGGACCGTAAGAAGAAGCTTGGAAAGAAGCTTGCCATCATCGCATTCTGTATGCCAATCAGTTATGCCATCTTGGATGCGATTGCAGAGCTTTTAGATATCATTCAGTTGGATTTAGAAAGTACCAGTCTTACCAATGTTACCGCAGATAACTTGGAATTAGTGGCTAATACATCCTATGAATTAACCTGGTTTATTGCAGCGATTCTCATGCTTGCCTTCTTAATCATCAAGAAAGAAAAGTTCGGAAGTGTTTCTTATCAGAAGGATAAGATTTTCGCAGCATGCTGTGAAACTGCAGGTCAGATGACCTATGTATTTGCAATGAGTGGTAATGGTGCCATCGCAGCACCAATCATCTCCAGCTACTGTGTCTTCTCCGTATTACTTTCAAGAATCTTCTTGAAGGAGAAGTTAACCAAGCGCCAGTACCTCTTTGTATTTATTACTATCGTAGGTATCCTGATTCTTGGACTGACAGAAGCCTAAGCATTTTAAGAAAAAACCAATAACGATTGAATATAAAAATCCTCCGGAGCATTCCCCGGAGGATTTTTGCTTGCTTTCTCTCATTTTGTCGCTGGTCGATACCTGGGGCGTAGCATTTTACGTACAAAAGCAAGATAAAGTCACGCGGGCTTTGGACTCACGTGACTTTTTCGAACAATTACAGTTATATAATCACTCCGCTATCATGGCCGCGTGACTTTTTCGCCCACTTCCAGCTATATAATCACTCCACTCCTATGCCCCCGTGACTTTTTCGCTCGCTTGCTTCCATTCTGTCACTCCTCGATACCTGGATCGTAGCATTTTACGTACAAAAAGCAAGATAAAGTCACGCGGGCTTTGGACTCACGTGACTTTATCGAACAATAACTGGGATGTGCTCCGGCGGCGGGCATGGGCGTGGGACTTTTTGGCTCGCGTCCAGTTATAAAATCACTCCT
>JAILGS010000027.1 GCA_024696615.1 Lachnospiraceae bacterium | reverse complement strand
TGATGATCGTGGTTGGAATTGTGATCTTCTCTAAGGCAGACGGGGAAGAAAAGAAGGAGGAGAAAGAGTAATGGAGACATTCTTGTATGGTAGTTTAATCCTTCTTGGCACCTTTATTAGCGCGATTTCCCAGGTGATGTTGAAGAAGGCATCGCAAAAGCACTATGAATCCGTGATTCAAGAATATTGTAATCCCTTAGTCATCTTCGCCTATGGAATGTTTTTTGGGGCAACGATTCTTGCGGTGCTTGCTTATCGGGGAATTCCACTTTCCATGGGCCCGGTATTAGAGGCCACAAGCTATATCTACGTGACGATCTTTGGAGTGAAGATTTTTCACGAGAAGGTGAATCGACAGAAGATTCTTGCGCTTGTTCTCATTGTGGCAGGAATTGTGATATATTCTCTTCTTGGATGATGAAGGAAGGATCTGGAGAAGTTGGACACGGGATGCGTGTCGTCATTAAGGGGAAATAGCCTCGGGTGAAACTCTGTAAGGATGAACTTCGAGGATTTTTAGGAAAAAAAGGATGAAAGATACGATGAAATCAAAAAACTTCTGGCTTGCGCTTAGTTCCTATGTGGTGCTGGGGGTAGTCGCATATTATAGTTATCAGTTATTTTTAAAATGTGCCAAAGAGCAAATCGTTAACGACGTAATCCTCCATATCAGGGGAGCAGTGGCGAATCGCGGGTATTCCCTGGCTCATGCGTTGATTCGCATCTGTTTTAAAACTCCTTGGCCGGAGGAACTGGTGGCGCTTTTCTTAACGCTTGCTACCCTGGGGGCGTGTATTGCCATTGCGTGGATGCTTCGTTTCCTTCTTCGTACTTCGGAGGTGTCCATTTCTTGGGGCGCGGCTCTTCTTTTTGGAATCAGCGTCATGTTTTTGACCCAGATCTATATTCCCGGTGTTATGCCACATTTCTATGTGCATGATTCGATCGTGACACAGCCTTGGCATAATACAACATTTGTACTAATGCGTGTGTTCGGCTATCTTACGCTGGCCTTCTACTATTGGATGTATCCAAAGTATCAGGATCGAATTCCTTTCCGTTACTATGCATTTTTCACCATCGCACTGACCCTGACCAATTATTCCAAGCCTAATTTCTTGCTGGGTTTTGCGCCGGTGATGCTGTTATTTTTAGTGATTGATTTTATTCGGGTTAGGGGTAAGAATCTGGTGCCATGTGTGAAATTCGGCGTCTGTGTGCTTTTATCCCTGCCAATTGTGATTTATCAGACCACCCAGGTGTATGATGATGGTTCTTCCATTGTCTTTAGCCTGTTTGAAGTGGTTGTGCTTATTAGAACTCCACAGTATCTGTGGGTGCTCGTGTCGAATCTCCTCTTTCCGGTGATAGTAACGGCGGTGTTAATCCACTGTTATCGCAAGCAGAAGCGTTCCATCACCAAGGAATTGTGGATCCTGATCCAGGCTTGGGTCATGTTCTTACTGGGCTATGCGCAGAAATTAATGATGTTCGAAACCGGACCTCGTGCCGGTGACGGCAATTATTCCTGGGGCGTGTTATATTTTGCCGGAGCGCTTTTTGTGGTATGCATGCTGGAATTGATCCGCGCTTGGAAACTGGGGATTCTAAAGTCCAAAGTATGGTTTTCCATATGCCTTCTTAGTTACGGATGCTTCGTAGCTTCTGGAATTGCGTATTTTGTGAAATATTATTGTGGCGGATTCTATATTCTGTGATGAATGTTGTACATAAGAATTACGACATTATTTACGTCAAAATGATTGATGAAGTTTGAGGGGTGTCGTATAATAATTTATAAAGTTATTTCAGCTTGTAAACTAGTAGTCCCGATGATTATAAGAGTATGGAGGTGAGCTTATGCCAGACACATATATCCCGCCGTTTACAATGACAGACGAAATCACAAATCTCGTAATAGAGATAGCAGAGCTTACCGGAGCGATGACAGTATCAGAGCAGTTATCTAAGAATCCTAAACTTAGACGAGATAATCGTATTAAGTCTATTCATTCGTCATTAGCAATTGAACAAAATACATTGACTGAGGAACAGGTGAGTGACGTAATAGATGGAAAGCGCGTCCTGGGACCACTTCAGGACATCAGAGAAGTTCAGAATGCTTATGAAGCATATGAGATTATGTCAAAACTGAATCCTTATTCAGTTAAAGATCTTTTGAAGGCACATAAGATTATGATGGAAGGCCTGGTAAAAGAAGCTGGTGTATTCAGAAGCAAAGGTGTAGGCGTGTATGCTGGAGAACAGTTGATACATGCGGGAACTCCTGCTAATTATGTGCCAGATTTGGTGGGGCAACTTTTCGAGTGGCTGAAAAAATCGAAGTTGCATCCATTGGTAAAGGGTTGTATTTTTCATTATGAATTTGAGTTTATACATCCTTTTGCTGACGGAAATGGAAGGACAGGAAGACTTTGGCATACTTTGATTCTTGCAAAGTGGCAGGAGTTTTTCTTATGGATTCCTATAGAGACTATTATTCATGAGCGTCAGAATGATTATTATAAAGCGTTGAATGCATCTAATACAGACGGGGAGTCAACGATATTTGTTCAGTTTATGCTGGAATTAATTAGAGATCTTCTAAAAGAATTGTCGCATAATGGCGTAATGAACAAAGCAAAAAAGTTAGATGAAAAATTGCTGGATTTGTTGAGGGAAGATGGAAATCAATCAGCTGCAGGACTGGCAGAGATAGTAGGTTCTTCTCAAAGAACTGTTCAAAGGGCCTTGAGGCGTCTTATGGATGAAGGCAAGATTGAACATGTAGGATCAAATCGATTTGGCCATTACATCATTAAACAGGACTTGTAAAATGTCATAATAGGTGACACAATAAATGTCGTAATAGAAGGGGGATAGGAAAGCCTTTTAGTGCATGGAAACTGGGGATTTTAAAGTCCAAATTATGGTTTTCCATATGCCTTCTTAGTTACGGATGCTTCGTAGCTTCAGGAATTGCGTATTTTGTGAAATATTATTGTGGTGGATTTTATATTCTGTGAGGAAAGTCATATGGATGTGGGAACATCCATAGAATTGCGAGGGAAGTTGTATGGATGTGGGACGTCCATGCGCATGCAGGGGCAAATGCAATTGATTAAGGGGAAATGATTTAATAATTCATATGCAAGAAGGAGAATCATATGACTCATATGAAAAATTTGCTACGTTCCCTCTGGCGATATAGTCCTTACGGGTTTGCCTTTTTTGGCTTGGGAGTGTGTATTTACTCGATTCTAACCTATGGGCAGACGGTGATTCATTCGGATACGGCAACGGCGGTGCTTTTATGGAAATCCATGAAGGAGCAGCACCAGTTTTTTCCCATGACTTGGAATTATGTGAATGGGGATTTATGGATTCTTACCCTGCATCTTTTCTGTATTTTGCCCATGGCTATCACCAAGAATGTGGCACTGGCGCGGTGTATGGCATCGGTATGTATCGTGTTGGTCACTGTGGGTGGCATGATGGTGGGATGCCGTCTTTTATTTAAAAATCACTCCTGGGTGATTTCTGTTCCTGTGATTTTTCTTTTTATGTTCGAACAGCATGGCATGATTTTATATGAAGCTGGGTATACGGCGCCTATTTTATGGGCGGCTCTGTGTCCGGCGCTGTTTTACTGGAGTGTGAAGTGTGGAGAACATGTTGGTCTGCGGACCGCTACGGGAGTGAAGTGTGGAGAACATGCTGCCCCGCGGACCGCTACGGGTGTGAAGGGTGGAGAACATGCTGCCCCGCGGACCGCTACGGGTGTTGGAAGATGTCTGATATTTCTCTTATTTTTCCTTCTATGTCTTTCTGGAATTCGCAATATTGCAGAGATCATACTTCCTTTGTTTTTGGCGTATGGTGTGACTTTTTTATTAAGTGCTAAAAAGAAGGATCTTTCCTGGCTTTGGAATAGTCTTTTGTTACTGGTTCCTGCGGGAGGGGGGCTTGTGGTTTATCAATGGATTATTCAGACCCACACCATGGTGGATACGGATCGAAATCATATGGTCCTTGCGGGAGTGCGTGAAGCACTTCACTCTTTTGGCGACTTGGTGGCTCAGTATGTGTGGACATTATATGCTAATTTCGGTTATTATTTGGGACCTAACACTGGGGTAACACAGGGGCTTTGTAACGGGATTACGCTGGTGGCATGTACGCTTTTGTGCTTTGTGATTCCAATCTTTCAGGGATGGAGCATTCTTAGAAAATATAAGACTCAGGGATTCCTTAAAAAGTGTAAGACTCAGGGATTTTTGGTGGATGGTACAGTATTCTACTTTCTCTATGCCATGATTCACAATGCCATGTTTTTTGTGCTTTTCGTGTTCTTTGGCAAGGTGGAAATCCGTTATATGCTTTCCTCGGTAATCGTGTTAGTGATCGTATCTGCTAATTTCCTGGTACAGGTATGGCGAGGTGGCACATTTGCATGGATGAAATGGGGAATTCTTGTTTTTTATATGGCCATCGGTATTGAGGCGGTGGATCTGTGCAGTTATAGTGTCGGCTGGGAAGAGACGTTAAAGGAAGAGCGGGCGTTTAATCAGGAGCTTGTAGACAGGGGTGTGACCAAGGCCTATGCTACTTACTGGAATGCCTATAATAATGCGGTTTACTCCAATCTTCAGATTCAGTACGGGGCGTTAAGTCTCTGGGGCAATAAGTTGTCGCCATATCTGTGGTTAGTGGACTCTCGGGTATATTATCCTCAGGAGAACCAGAAATCGGCGCTGATTTTATCCGTGTATGAGAAAGGGATTCATTCTTTCCTGGACGAGCAGTGGGGCGAGCCGGTGGAAGCTTACCAAAGAAACGGCCTCTATGTGTATATTTATGACCATGATCTGATGTATGATATTCCCAATGTGTTTCTTGACGGTTATCTTGGGCCTTGCGAAATGATGGGGGGTCGGAAGGAGCCGGAAAATGGACCGGAAAATGGACTGGAAAATGGACTGGGAAAGGATCGAAGGGTGACGGAAATTGCAGGTGGTGAGATTCTTGCCAGCATGACGTTCACTTTGGAGCCTGGGGCGTATGAGTTCGCCTTTCAGGGGCAGGATTTTGGGGATTGTGAGTTCCGGATGATGAATGTCTCCGAGGAGGATTCTTATGAGTTCGTTGAAGTGTCGCGTTCGGAACGTGAGGTGCGATACCATCTGACGGTGAGAAATGTGCTGATTGATTGTGGCTTTGGTGTATATAATCCGGGCGCGGAGCCGGTGCAGTTGGAGAAGATCCGAAAGGTTGTGGAAGAATCTATTTTAAAGTAAATTTAAGGTTGAAACGATAGAATAAGTCTGGATCATTATAGTGATTCAGACTTTTTTTATTCATAGTTTGTTCATTGCTATGTGATCGAATCGAGTGATATAATTAGAAAATCCCTAGTATGGAGGGTGGCCTACGGGGGGACAGTAAGGAGGCT
>JAILGS010000015.1 GCA_024696615.1 Lachnospiraceae bacterium | reverse complement strand
ATTCAATTTTACTTCCACTATACTTAAGGCCGTGAGCCTTGCATATTCTGATAAGTTCTTCCCGATACCAATAGTACTTGCAAAACTCATCATAATCCGTGATACTTTCAAATTCCGGACGCACCATATCTCTTACTATTCATCCTCTTTCTTCTCAGAACCCTTAATCCTATAGTAATCCTCAGCATCTATGCCTATTTCGACATAATCCTTCGCCCTCGCCTTTTTGTTGTCCAAAAGAACAACCGTCTCCACATGCATGGAGACGATAAAATGAATGTAAACCGTCTTACTAAACTGATCATATTTTGCCAGAATAACAAAACAAATCTACTAATTGTCCCAGGTATATGGCATATGTGGAATTATACCAGCATGGTTTCTATAATCTATAACCTTATTTAGCCTCTCAAAATAAGTTTTCCAACATAAATCATCCAATTCTTTATACTTATAGTTTTCTATCCTATCCTGACAATTAATCATGGATTGTAGGTTCTCTATCGAAATATCTACTTCACCAACAGTACCCTTATCGAAAAAATCAGCTGAAAACATACATTCTAGTTTCTCTGATTTTATCCATTGCTTAACATTATAATCATTATTATTGAAGTATGGCCTAATAGGGCTACCATCTTTTAGGCAAAAATAAAGAAATTGATCTATCTTATCTTCACAATGTGTAAATTTATCCGGATTCAGATTCCTTCTATTCGCAGTATTTGTCGTGTTTGGCAGTAACAATAGATTTCCACGCGATGCATAGTTTTGAGATAAATGATTTAATAATTCAAAAGCTTCTCGCCTTCTTTTTTCATCTTTATAATTTAAAATTTCCTTAATACGCTTATTGTTTTTTTGTATTATCTTCCCATCATTCATTCCTAAGTAATAAGTTAATGGAGTCCATATCGATGTCATTATATCGCCTCGCTCTGCACAGTCACGGCGTTCTTTTCCCTTCAATCTACATATTACCTCATCACAATTGTAGAAGAATACAGCATCTGAATCATACAAATAACGCGGCTTATTAGGAATATCCTCCATATAGAATCTTAATTGCAGTTTTATTGAATCAAAAGGCTTCTCAAAAACAGGCGCGTCATCCTTTGTTGCTCGTTTTATTATCTGTTCAAAAATGTCTTTCGTATTCATTTCTCCCCTCCATAATGCTTTTTTCTTCGTCAGCATTTCTATTGCCTCGACCCCTCTCGAGACATTAAGACTACTGATTCGACATGCATTGAAACTTTACTTCGCATTAACATTCGCGTACGTCTTTTGGGATTTTTACCCCTTTATTTTCAAGGATTCAAAGCTTGAACCTCAGCAATATCTAAATAAGCAGTTACAATTTTATTAAATGCATCTATTTCTTCATCGTTCAGATAATTCTTTGCGATTTCAGAATCCGATTTTTTGATTTGTTTTCCCTCCCAAAAGGTTAATCCCATATTTTCTTTTTCAGCATCAGCTCTGTAAAATACTACTTCTGCCGCTGTGTGCTTATGCGCAGCCCAATGCATTTTATTTTGCACCTGCTTAAAAAATAAAATAGATTCTTCCGCATTGGGATTATAATCAATACTTGTTGCATAAATCTCAAGTACCTTTCTCCAAAAAAATTTTTCAGACGAACGAATATCTCTAATTTTAGAAAGAAGCTCTTCGAAATAGTTTCCTCCTCCCAGACGTTTAAGTCGATCATCATCCATGGCAAAGCCTTTTTTAATATATTCTTTTCCATCCGAAGCAGTGTAGGCAAATTTTGCCCATACTGAATTTTTATCTAATTCACCTTCTTTGAATATATTTCTTACATGTTTTCCAATTACACTTCTGTCTCTTTGAAACAATTCTGCCATCTAATCAATTGATAACCAAACAGTATCATTTTCAAATGTAGCCTCAATCTTCATAAGTCCATCCTCAGTTGTATACATTAATATGTTTGAATTCGGCATTACATCTCACCTCGTATTTCATATCACGGCCTCCATTCCGGCTTAGACCCTATAAATCGATTTTCAGAACTCTTATCTGATCATCTTCGTCCAATATCTCAACCTCATCATCGCTTATTTGTCTATTGATGCATCTTATCCAATCTATGTTTTCCGGTCCCCGTCCAAATTCATACCACTGATTGCATTCTTTATCATACATGTACGATTTGAAAGGTTCCTTCAATCTGTATACTATTACACCGCACCCGACAACCAAGCAAAAACGCTCATTTATATCGATGAGAGCATCTGTAGTGTCTCCATAATGATGACCAACCGAACATAGATATTTATCATCACTTTTTCTGTAAAGTGATGCTTCCTCATAGGAACCTATAATATAATAGTTTTCGCTTTCAGCGAGTAATTTCTCGCTTGATTTGGTATCAAGTATCTTCATATGTGATTTCCTTTATCGTGCTTTTATCTCAAATACTCTATCCTTAGATGCATCCAGAAAGCTGCACTCAATCCTGTATCCGTTTTCCCTTAATTTCTGTTGAAATTCCCTTGCGGACAGCATCTTGTTAGCCTGCTTTACCAATGACTCTTCAGACAATTCGTCTTCCCTGGCAGTAAAGCATCCCATCCATTCCTCTTTGCATCTGATGCACACAGCGCATCTCCTGCCATCGATAAACTCCTTCAAATCACCGAGGAAAATATTATAATCCATCAGATATCCAGAATGTTGATTTCGGTATAATACCCCTTTTTTGACTTTATCTATCTCCGTCTGATATGCGTTTAGAGTCTTCTCATCAAATCTACTAAACACACCAGAAAGTCTATCCGGATTGGCACGTTCTATTCCATACATCGCATTTACAATGGCGGTACCAACATTTTCACTTACCACACGAACGTCCTGGTTAATTGGCCCGCGCAGAATATTGCACGCTTCAAATAGATGCGGAAACAACTCCTGGCTGGTAGTATTTTCTGTGGCCATTTATCTTTTCTCCTATCGAGTTATTATTCTTCCTAAAGCCCCTACTATCCATTATACTCGGGAACTGTCCCATATAAAGGACTTAAACCCTATGTCCGCCATCTTTTTATACTTCTCGGCGGACTTATCAAATACATATTTGCGTACATAATCGGCGCTATACTTCTTGGCGTTTCAGGCAGATTGTCCGCCGATATGTTCTTTTGTTCATCTCCCGGCTGCTACTATTCGCCAAAAGTACATATTTTATACCCCAATTTTCGTCGATATCTTTCCTCCGAAAATGCCTGCAAAGCCCGTAAATACGCTATTTTCGCGTCAGCAAGCAGACAGTCTCCACATGCACACTATGTGGGAACATATCGCAGGCGCACACTTTTTCCACTCCATATTCGCCCGTAGCCGTTAAAAACTTCAGGTCCCTGGCCAATGTAGCAGAATCGCAGCTCACATAAACAATCCGATCCGGCTCCATCTTCATCATGCAAGACAGAAGACTTTCCTCACACCCTTTGCGAGGCGGATCCACGATGATCACATCCGCATGAGGCGCCCGGCCTCCCAGTCGTTCCTTTTCCTCCGCATAGAATGCCGGAAGAATTTCCTCACTCTTACCCACGAAAAACTCCGCATTGGTAATCTGATTCATGGCCGCATTCTCCCTGGCATTCTCAATGGCCTGAGGAATAATCTCCACCCCATGCACCTTACGAGCCGCTCTAGCCACAAAAAGAGTAATCGTACCTGTGCCGCAATAAAGATCCCAAACCTCTTCCTTGCCCGTAAGCCCTGCATATTCCAACGCTTTTCCATAAAGTTTCCGAGTCTGAAGCGGATTCACCTGAAAGAAGGACAGTGGCGAGATGCGATAACGAATATCCCCAATATAATCCTCAATAAAACCTTTGCCCCATAGCACATCATAGGAATCACCCATAATCGCATTGGTCTTCTTCGTATTCACAGAAGCACAGAGGGAGGTCATTCCTTCCACCTTCTGCAAATGTTTCTCAAGTTCTTCCACATGCAAAAGCTCCGATATGGAGCCATTGATCACAAGGCATACCATCACTTCCCCGGTATAAAACCCTTTGCGAATCAGAATGTGACGAATTAAGCCTCGATGGGCTTCTTCATCATAGGCAGGAATATTCCAAGTCATCATATACTCCCGAATGATTGCAAGAACCTGCTCATTCACAGGATCGCCGATCAAACATTCCTCCGTCTCAATCACAGAATGCGTCCGTCCGGCATAAAATCCCATACGAATCACCCTGGTTCCATCCACTATAGTTTCCGTCACAGGGTACTGCGCTTTATTTCGATAATGCCATGGTTCTTCCATTCCAAGAATCGGCTCAAGAAGATAAGTTTCCGGAAGGATTCCTCCAAGTCGCTTTAAATTATTCACCACCTTCTGCTCTTTAAAAGCAAGCTGGGCCTGATAATCCATCTCCTGAATCTGACATCCTCCACACTTCCTGGCAATGGGGCATTTGGCGTTAACCCGATCCTTGGAAGGAGTTAAAAGACGCAGGACTTTACCATAGCCATAGTTTTTCTTTAGCTTGATCACAAGGACTTCGCATACATCTCCCACCATGGAATCCTTAATAAACAGAGGAAAACCATTCACTTTTCCGATGCCTTCCCCGTCCGTATTCATATCTTCAATCGTCACCGTTACTGTAGCATTCTTGGTAAGACCATTCTCATATTCGTTCTTCATCACACATACATCCATTCTTCACATTTGTACTGGCATAGAATAAAAAAGGACAGGAGAACAAGCTCCTGTCCCTTAGTGCCTATTATATCACATTATTCCTGGGAGGTTTTACGAATATTACTGTCCAGTAATTTGTTAAATCCAAGCCAGGTGGTACTTTCCGTGGAATTAAATAATTCTGTCACCTGCTCCATCTTTGCATCCAAATTATCCGCCATGGAAAGGGCGATACCCTCGATGAGCGCTGGCTTTTTCGGGGAACCATACTCAAGCTCCCCATGGTGGGACACGATCAGATGCTTTAATTCATTGGCAAGCTTTTCTGGGAAATCCGGAAGTTTGCGAAGTTTCTCATCCACCATCTCCACACCAATAATGATATGTCCTAATAACTGTCCCTCATCCGTGTAATCATTGGTTGGAAAGAGGCTAAGTTCCTTTAATTTTCCGATATCATGCAAGGATGCGGCAAGCACTAATAGATCACGATTTAAAATCGGATAGAACTTCGCATAGGTGTCACACAGTCTGGTAACATTGCAGGAATGCTCCAACAGACCTCCCACAAATCCATGATGGATGGATTTAGCTGCAGAAGAGGCCTTAAACTTCTTGATAAAATCCTCATCCTTCACAAAGAACTCATCCCGAAGTGCCGCAAGATATGGGTTCTTAATCTGATTTAAGTAACTCATCAGTTCCTTCCACATATCCTCCACATTTCGGCTAGAAGTTGGTACATAGTCCGCAGGGTCATACTCCCCTTCGGAAACTTTTCGCGCCCGCTCAATGGACATCTGGATCATTCCGTTAAAACTATTGGTTTTACCGCTCACTTCAATAAAATCCATGGCATCAAAATCACTGATTCCGGCTGAATTGGGATCCCAAATCTTACAATCCATGGTTCCCGTCTTATCCTGCAAAACCACATTCTCGTATTCTTTTCCCATCTTGGTAAGCGCAGAATTCTTGCTTTTTACCATATAGATTCCATTCACCCGTTCTCCATCCGTTAACGTCTTTAAGTACTTCATGATACTCCTCTTTCTATTTCTCTAACTTCTTTCTTCTAAGCAAATTTATCGTAAGGTTACCATAAATTCAATTGGCACATATCCCACAGCGCCCATTCGGCTCACCACAACCGTCACTGTGGATCCCGACTGTGTTTCACACATGGCACTTTCTAAGGCATAGGCATTATTAATTACATATCCATTCACTTCCGTAATCACATCCCCGGGAAGAATGCCTGCCACATAGGCTCCGCTTCCTTCCACCACTTCCGTGACAAACAAACCAATTGGCATATAATATAATTCACTCTGATTTTCCGTTACACCCTGGCCAATAATGCCAAGTCTTGCAATAGAACCACCATTGGAAATCGTCTGAATGCGCTTCTTTAAATCTGAAATTCCATAGGCCACCACATTTCCCACCGGATTGGAATATTCCGGACTGATATATCCCACGAGTTCACAGTCACTATTAAATAAAAATCCTGACGCATCATTGGTATAATTAATATTGGTATAAATTAAAGCCTGACGGGAATCCACATGATTCACCATCCGTGAAGTACTGACCACCGTACCATAGTCCACGGCCTCCGAAACACCATAAAAATTTCCAATGGATAACAGATAGGACCCCATGGTCACACGATAGGAATTTCCCATGGTTACGATGGCAAGTCCTTCCCGGGTTCTCTCCTGGACATCACTATGAGAAACTGCTACCATGGCAATTCCTAAAAGTTCATCCGTTCCCGCAAGAGTTCCTTCGGCAATGGTTCCATCCCAAAAGGTAACTTTTAAGTTCTCTGTTTGAATTTCCCGAAGATCTGTAAGAATCAGATATTCCACTTCATTATCCGCAATTAACACGCCGGGTACACTAATAGAATCCTCTGAAATTTCCTGAAGGAATGGATCCAATACATCCTCATAGGCAGCAATCTGCACCAAACTAGGATTTAATTGAGCCATGGCACTGGTCACAACCGATGACGCATCCGTAATCAGGGATGCATCCGTACCCTGTAGCACTTCCGCCGCCGTAGGTCCTTCTGTAGGCTCCTTCTTAGAAAGTTCTTGCGCTTCCGCACTCTGTTCCTCGGCAATACTTCGGGTAGTTTCCACTTCCACCGCTTCTTGGGATTCTACTTCCTTGGCACTACTTTCCGCCTCTGGCAAAGCAGTCCCTTCCGTATGCTGTAAATATTCATCCATGGGATAATTCACCGGTTGACGACTTCCATCCTCAGAACCAAAAGAATACCGGTCCTCCATCCATGGAAGCACAATGAGCATGAAAACAATGGCTGCCACGCCGCCTACCACAACGCCGCGTCCCGCCATCTTCATCACCCGAAAGAACTTCTTGTGTTTCACCGTAAGTTTCTCAACAATTTTTTCTGTATATAATGTATATTCTTCTTCCTGATTGGAATCCTGTGGATCCTTATTATCGTTCATCATACCCTCGCCCCGATCAATCCTTACTCTTTTCGAAAGATTTGACATACCGCAAATACGACAATATCACATACCACTATTGTAGCACCAACTGGAGTGGATGCTAAGATAGAAATTAACATTCCCACAACAGCACAGGCTACTGAAATAATTGCAGAAAGAATTACCACACTGCGAAAACTCCGCAAAATACTCATAGCAGACATGGCTGGGAAGATAATTAATGCAGAAATCAATAAGGATCCCACCAGATTCATTCCCAACACAATAATCACTGCAATAATCACCGCAATGAGGAAATTATACCAATCCGCCTTCACGCCAGTTGCCTTAGCAAAATTTTCATCAAAGGTAATGGCAAATAATTTATTATAGAATAACACAAAAACCACCAGTACTACCACAGAAAGAACCATGCATAATCTCACTTCCGAATTACTTAAGGTTAAGATGGAAGTGGATCCAAATAAAGTACTGCACACATCTCCCGACACATTGGCCGACTTGGAGAAGACATTGATCAGAAGATATCCAAGTGCAAGTGCCCCCACAGAAAGCATGGCAATTGCCGCATCTCCCTTAATCTTAGCATTCTGTCCACTACGAAGTAAGAAAATCGCAGTAAGAATCGTCAGTGGCATGGTGAGATAATTCGTATCCGCAATATCACATACCGTAGCAATGGACATGGCACCAAAGGCCACATGGGAAAGACCATCGCCAATATAGGAATAGCGCTTTAATACCAGAGTAACCCCTAATAAAGAAGAACACAGGGAAATTAATACACCTACAATCAGCGCATATCGTACGAATGGGAATTCAAAATAATATTGTAATTGTTCTAAAACACTCATGTTACTTTCCCTCTCCTTCCGTTACAGACGCCTCTTCCTGTCCCTCAAAACGCTCATGGAATTCAGTGGAAACCTTACTCTTACGATATTCCTCCACGGTACCGTAAAAGATTTCACCCTTGCCCACATGAAGAATATGACTGGCATATTCCAAAGAACTTCCTAAATCATGGGAAACCATAATAATGGTCATTCCTTCCTGGTTCATCTGCTTTAATAAAGCATAAAACTCCGCTGTCACCTTAGGATCCAAGCCCGTCACCGGCTCATCAAGGAACAAAATCTTACTCGAAGCACACAGAGCCCTCGCCAATAACACACGCTGTTGCTGACCACCGGAAAGATTACGATAACTTTCCTTCTTCAGATGGGTAATGCCCATACGCTCCATATTTTCTACTGCATTTGCCTTCTCCTTCGCGTTGTAGAAGGGGCGCAGTCCCGTCTTCGAAAGATTGCCGGATAACACAATCTCCCATACGGAAGCTGGGAAATCCCGCTGCACCACCGTCTGCTGAGGAAGATAACCGATCTCATAGGGAGAAATTCCATCCCCATAGGTGAGGCTTCCCCCAAGACTTTTGCGAAGATGAAGCAGGGTCTTCATTAAGGTACTTTTTCCGGCACCGTTTTCACCCACGATGCACAGATAATCCCCTTCCTTCACTTCAAAATTAATATGTTCTGCCACCTTCTGACCATCATAGCCAATAGCCAGATCCGTTGCTGTAATATACGCCATCACACGCATCCTTTCTAACTGAGTTAAAACCAACGAATGAAAAAAGACCTGTCCCCGGACAGATCCCCCCAATCCACTTTGCAAATGTGTTAAAAATTTGCAAATCATTCGCAATTTAATATAGCAATATCCCGCAAAACTGTCAACCATCTAACGGGATTCACAGGGTACCAAATCAAAAACATACCATATAAAAAAACAAAAAAGGACTCGCCCCTGGGACGAGTCCTTGAATTTTTTAATTCTTTTCCGATTACTGAAGGAGTGAAAGAACACCCTGAGTAGCCTGATTAGCCTGAGCAAGCATGGACTGACCAGCCTGAGCAAGAATGTTATTCTTGCTGTATTCAACCATTTCCTTAGCCATATCAACGTCACGGATACGGGATTCAGCTGCCTGAGTATTCTCAGAAGTGGTATCCAGGTTGTTGATGGTGTGCTCAAGACGGTTCTGAATAGCACCTAATCTAGAACGAAGAGTTGATACAGAGTTAATTGCTGCCTGAATGGAAGCCATTGCTGCACCAGCTGCGGAGAAGCTTGAAACTTTTAATCCGGATACACCGATGGAAGAAGCATTCATATTTCCAATGGAGATGGAAATTGCCTGTCCACAAAGAGAACCAACCTGAAGGTTCTTACCAGTGAAGGAACCATCTAAAAGGTTCATGGTATTGAACTGTGTGGTTGAACGGATACGATCGATTTCTGAAGATAACTGATCAATCTCGGCCTGGATCGCTGCACGGTCGGTAGAAGTATTGGTATCGTTAGCTGCCTGAGTAGCTAATTCGTTCATTCTCTGTAAGATGGAATGGGACTCATTTAATGCGCCTTCTGCAACCTGTACTAAAGAGATACCATCCTGTGCATTGGAAGATGCCTTGTTAAGACCTCTGATCTGAGATCTCATCTTCTCAGAAATTGTAAGACCTGCTGCATCATCTGCTGCTCTGTTAATTCTATAACCAGAAGATAACTTCTCGGTTGACTTTGCCTGTGCGCTGGTTACAGTTGATAACTGTCTGTTTGAATTCATTGCTGAAAGATTATGCTGAACTACCATATCTTTATCCTCCTAATAATTAAACAATTTTAATATTCCTTTTTCTGTAGTGGTTAACTTAATGTCATCCGCGGTTTAGTGAACTCATACTCCATTATGCTTTCACATTGCGTTGTTCCTTCAACTTGTTCAATGTGTTGTTCACTTTCTGACTTATATATCGGACCTTAGAAAAAAACCTTAACCCTTTTTTGAAAAAAATTTTAAAATTTTTTATGGAGTGTTCATAATCTGCTCTAAACGTGCTTTCACAAGGCCTGCACAGCGCTCATAGGAAAGATGATTTCGTACATGGGAATAGGCACGATCCCGAATCGACGCATAATAATCCGACTCCACATATAATTTTCTCATATAGGCCGCTGCCTCATCCACATGAGCATCCGCCCATAGATATCCCTTTTTAAATGGAGGCATATCCTGTTCCAATGGGATCCGATCATATCCCACGAGACACGCCACCTCATCATTTTGAAATTCTAAATTTCCCGAATACTTCGTAGCAATGGTTGGGGTTCCCACATACATGGCTTCCGCAAGCACCAGTCCAAATCCCTCCGCCCGGTGTAAGGACACATACACATCCACATCCCGGATTAAGGAATTAATTTCTAATTTGCTAACGTTCTTTGGAATGATATGAACATGTTCCACATCCTTGGTAAGTTCCGTAAGGATGGCGCTATCTTCTTCGGAGAAGGACATTTCATTGATTTTAATTACAAGTCCCGGCTTCTTTCCCTGAATTTTTGGAGCATCCGCGCCGGTAAAAGCCTGGACAAATGCTTTAATCGCCGCCACAGGATTCTTTCGCTCCATCACCGAGCCGCTGGCAAATACCACTAAAAACAGGAACTCATCCTCCGGCAATCCAAAATACGCCCGATCATATTCCTCGCTCGTAGGCGCCTCAATACATAGAGGAACCGTCATCACCGGCTTATGGGTAAATTTTCTAAGTGCCTGGGTTTCAAAATCCGAGATACTCCACACTTCCTGGCATAATTCGAAGGCCGGCATCCATTCTTCGGGAAATTCCTCCATCTCCCAGGCCCAATAGCCGATATTATAATGCTTATTCCAGATGTCATTTCCCATCTGCATATTCGCAAGCACGAATTCCGATGCATTCACGGAGATCACATTTACCTGATAAGGTGTGGTATCCGTAATTTTCTCATCCATGGTATGATTGGTCTTACTTCCTCCCGGGGGGACGAAAAAATTCTTAATCGTATAAGGAATCTTTCCCGTCTCCAGGGTTTTGGCATGAATACGGCACATTTCCCCCAGACCATTGTCCCCGCGAATATTTCCGATCAGATTCACTCCAGGCATAAAAGCACTTGGGTCATAGGCCTCATAGTCCGATTCGGACACACCGGCACTGGCCTTCGCCACCACGCGTGCTTTGATGTCACTTAGTAATTTCTTGGGAAGGAGCTTCGTTAACACGGGACGAATCACTTCCGCAGTATTAATTAATAATTTTGATAAATTCATACGTTCTGTAATGCCTCCAGCATCTTATCCCGCAAATGTTTTGGCAGATATCGTTCCACCACAGCCCCATATTCCTCCGGATGGGACTTTTGCTGTGCCTCTATATTCTCCCGTTTCGCTTCCATGGTAGCAAGGGCCTTACAAAGCCCATCCGCTCCTTGGGATAAAGGAAAATACTCCACCACATCCCCTACGATTTCTTTGAAAATAGTAAGATCCGATAAGAGAATCGGCTTTTGATAATTCATCGCTTCCACTACGGAAATACCAAATCCCTCCGCTCTTGATGGAAAAACAAAACATCCGCAATGTTGATACAGCACTTTCTTTTCATCCTCTTCCACATATCCTGCAAGAAGAATCTTCTCATCTGCCGCCATGGCATGGCAAATCGCCATATCCACATCCGCTTCCCGACTCTTTCCTGCAAGCACTAAAGGCATGGTTCCGCCATTCTTCCGATAGGCTGCATACCCCTGCAATAAAAGATCCACGCCTTTTCGTTTTTCTAAGTTTCCCACATAAAGAAAATAACCGGGTTCTAACTTTCTTCCCTGCGGCTTAAAATCCTTCGCCACCTTGGAAAGCTCTTCTACTTCACCAGATCCTTCTTTGGATGGCTCCATCTTTGGCACAATGATATAGGTAAGAAAACTTTTCTTCTTTTTCGCCTGAGGGAAGAACCGCTCCGTCTCCTTCTTGGTTTCTAAAGAATTATAGGTAATCCCGTCCGTATAACGAAGGGTTTTTGATAGCATCAGACGAAAATAAGGATAGTACTTCCAGTCAAAATACTGCCGATGGGTAATGGGGAACATATCATGGATGGTGATGATCACCTTGCCATGATACCCGGTTAATTTCCTTGGGATCAGGATATTGGGCTCCCAGAACACATCCGGTTGATGGTCTCTTAGATAATCCCGGATAAATCCAAAATATCCAAGCACCCCACTGCTACGATATACTAATTTCCCATAGCACACCACAGGAACTCCCAGTTCCTCCAAGGCCTTGATTTCCTTACTTTCTGCGACATCCGTAAGAATCACATAATGATCTTCGGAATTTAGAATTTCTCTTATAAAATTATACGCATAGATACCGATTCCAGTTGGTTTTTGTCCCAAGGACCGGCCATCGATCACGATATTCATATACTTCCTCTTAGATTTCTTTCATAAAATTTCTTCCGAAGTCCCTTCGGAAGCAGGGCGATTACCACATGTCCACCAGCAGAGATGACAAAATCGCTCCAACTCATCCATCCCTTCTGATACAAATATTTCTTAAAGTTCCATAATTTCTTCACATAGGATCTTCCGCCCCGGCGTTCATACATTTGATGTCCCACCCGCATATACACCAGTGGTTCTGCCAGATTTCCCACGGGCACATCCCTTGCAAGGATCTCCATCCATAGAGCATAATCTTCAAAGAAAGGATAGGAAGGATATCCTCCCACCGCCTCCACCAGTTCTTTTCGAAACATCACCGCAGGATGATTAAAGGGATTGCGTCGCTTGGAAAAACGAATAATTTCCTCTTTCGTCTCCGGAAGAATTCGCTTACTCACTGGATGCATGGGATCCTCTTCAAATTCCAACACCGTTCCACTGCATAACTCATAGCCCTTGTGTTCCATGGCTCCCACCTGTTTAAAAAAACGCTCTGGCAGGGCAATATCATCACTGTCCATTCGTCCGATCAGGGAATTCTTACAATATTGTAAGCCTTGATTCAGTGCCCCAGCGAGTCCTACATTCTCCTCCAATGGGACAATGGTAAAAAGATTGGGATGTTTTGCCGTCACCGTCTCTAACACCCCATCCAATTCCTCCGTCAATGGGCCATCCTTCACCACCACAATCTGGGAAGGAGCATGGGTCTGCTTCAGAATACTTTCTAAACTTTTCTGAAAAAATTCTGGAACTTCCTTCTCATATACGGACATTAACACTGTATAAGGTTCCATCTTAATCCTCTCCATGTAACATGCGATGCACGATCTTGGCCGCAATATAATAGCTTGCAGCCACAGGCCCCATCTTTAACTCTTCATAATATAGTCCCCAATTCATCAGGATAAATGACTTGAGTCCGGTTTTGGCCTTCGCCATCAGATGTTGCTGTTCTGCCACCTGACTTACCAATACCACATCCATACCACCGGCTCGCTCACACTGTTCTAACACCTTCAGATAAAAGCGTTCTTTCGAATTAGCCCCTTCCGGAAGTTCCGGAAGTTGTAACTTCTCCAGGTGAAAGAGTGCAGTCCCAAGTTCCACCGAAAATCCTCGTAACACCCGTTCCTTCGTAAGATAGGTAGGAACATGAACAATTTTTTTCATCACCGTTCCTTTTGGATCCACCACATTATATGCACAGTAATAAAAAGGAACTCCGATTCGCTTCATGGACGTTAACTGAAGTTCTATCTTCTGAGGTTTCCACACCTCTCCCGCAAGCACGAAAGCCACATATGCTCCCTTCGCAGCCGCCAGTCCTCGATTCCATCCCAGTTCATGGGACGTAAATTGCGTCAGGGTAAGCACCCGAATGCGGAAATCCTTGTTCGCATAGTGATCCGCTAAGGTTCTCGTCTGATCCGTAGAACCATTATCGATCAATAAAATCTCCAACTGGGAGTAGGTCTGTGAAAGAATCGATTCAATTGTTCGTCCCGCCGTATCCTCCGCATTATACATGGATACGATCACGGTCACCAGGCTGCTACGTTGCGCCACCTTGCTACCTCCCTACAACCAACATTCTGATCTTACGAATCTTACTGATCTTACTGATCTTACTGATCTGCCAGCACATCCTATCATTTCCGGAAAACCAGCACTTACCATGGCTCCCGCTTCACCTCATCCACGCGATGATCCGGAACCGCCTTACTTTCATCAAATCCCTCCGTATTTTCCTTCTGGAAAATCACCTTCATGGTACCAAGAATAATCTTAATATCTAAGAAGAAGGAATAATTCTCAATATAAGTCATATCAAGCTTTAGTTTATCGTATGGGGTGGTATTATATTTGCCATATACCTGAGCATAGCCCGTAAGACCTGCCTTCACCCGTAATCGATAATCAAATTCCGGGATTTTCTCCTTATAAACTGCCGCAATTTCCGGCCGTTCCGGTCTTGGGCCCACAAAGGACATATCCCCCTTTAACACATTAATCATCTGTGGCATCTCATCAAAATGAATCCGTCGAATAAACCGTCCCACGGGAGTGATCCGGGAATCCTTCTGCGTTGCCAGACGAGCCCCGCTCTTTTCCGAATCCGTGGTCATACTACGGAATTTGATCATCTTAAATAATCTGCCATCCCTGGTTAACCGCTCCTGATAATAGAACACCGGTCCCCGGTCGTAAGCATAGATGCAAAGCGCCGTTAACAGATAGAATGGGGATAATACCACCAATAATAACAGGGAAATCACCACATCAAACGTACGCTTCACCATTCGCTGATCCATGGTCAGGCCATGATTTCTCGATAAGTAGAGCGGGGTATCAAAAAGATAAATTCCCTCGCTACCACTAATAATAATGTCGGATAACTTTGGTGTAATATAGGTTCGAATTTCATTCTCAAAACAGTATTTTAAGATGTCATTGCGAATGCTGGAGCGAATATCGCAAAGCACCACCGCTTCATAAGTATCCACCTTGGCATACACCGCCTCGTGTCCCTCACTCACATTGATGCTGTCCGTAATACGATATTTGTCCGGACGTGCATTAATCTTGGAGATGATACTCTCCGGAGACCGCTGATCATAGATGACTAACAGCCTTCTTGGTGGGAACATGCGCACGAAAATCACTCGGGTCACATAGATCCATGCAAATGTAACCAAAACCTCTACTACGGTCAGACCCAATATTGGCGTAGGATTGGCATATCCCTTCTCCATACGGATAATCAGGGTCACTTCTAAGTATCCTACGATATTACTGCAGACAATGGCAAGAATATGGGACAGAGCCATGTCCGAAATCCTTTGATATCCAATCTTATACCCACCAAAATTCTGGGTAAAGAAGAATAAAATCAAGGTATAGATGGCAATCACAGTCCAGTTACCACGTCTCCAGAATAAGAGTACGCCTTCCATATCCCGGGCATAGAATCCATACCAGATATGGGAAAACATAAACATCTGTACAATGATTAAGATGATACGCGCTGCAAAATTGATCAGTCGCTTATAGGCATCAAACTGCCTGGTTTCTTCCTTCATTTTCATAATCCTTTAAAAGCACCTAAGAGTGCACAACATCCACATAGGTGTCCGAATAACTATATACTTTATCGATACTAACGCCGATTCGATACCGTCCCGCCGGAAGTTTTTTCGTCATGGTTCTGGTTTCCCAGCCCACAAGTCCTAAGCCGCGAATACTGCCATCCTCCGGTCGTGATACATCAAAACGATACTTTCTTCTGGTCTTTAAGCGATACGTATCCCCCGATTCGTTGCGAAGAAGAATCGTGGTATGAATATGATTATTATCCTTCTTATAGGTCCGATAAGCCCAACCGCCCATGCATAAATCATCCTTTTCCAGTTTGGCGGACTCAATCGCATAGCGAAGTTTTGGCTCCTTCTCCGTATCCCGTACATAGGCTGGAAGGTCCTTGGGGCATTTTATCGCCCGCATCGGTTCATAGGCATGACTTAAATCAAAAGAAAAATCACCCTTATCATAGGTTAAATTCGGATTATAGCAAGGATCATATCCATCCTTAAATTCCGGATTCTTCTCATATAAGCGAGCCATCTCACGCTTTCTTCGCTCTTCCTTGGCTATGGACTTTTCATCCAGTCCCCGGCTCACGGATTCGTGATGTACTAACGCCAGATCGCTTCGACATACATTATAAAATCCCGCCTTCACCAGACGGAAACAAAGATCCACATCATTATAGGCCACTGGGAAGGTTTCATCAAAACCACCCACTTTCCAGAATTTCTCTGCTTCCACCATGAGGCAGGCGCCAGTAATCACCGTATAATTATAGACTAAAATATTACGTCCATAATAATAATTCAAATTATCATTACTACCATAGAGGCAATGTCCCGGTCCAATCTGGAGATTTAATACTCCCGCATGCTGGAAGCGAATGGAGTTCGGATAAAAGAGCTTGCATCCCACCGCACCGGTATAGGATACCTGGGCCTGTCCCGCAAGGATGGATAACCAGTCCTCACAATGGGCGCTCACATATGGGCTCTCCTCCGCCTTGGAAGAAATCTCAATATCATCATTTAAGAATAACAACAGTTCTCCCCGGGAAGCTTTCGCTCCACGATTGCACATGGCAGAAAAATTAAATTCTTCCTTCTCATAGATATAGGTTGTAGCAATGTTCTTTCCCTGAAGTTCTTTCACTTTCCCTTCGATGGTACTTCGATTCTCATCATTGCTGCCATTATCCACGATAACCAATTCGTAATTTTGATATTTCGTCTTTTCCACAATACTATCCAGGCACTGGAACAGTACCTTCACATTATCCTTGGAAGGGATCACGATGGACACCAAAGGATGATTCTGTGGCTGATAGGTAACACGAAGCATGGTCACTTCATCAATCCAGGAAAGATCTGCGATCAATCCCCGGCGCTCTAAGGCATCCCGTTTTGCTTTTTCGGTAGCTTCCAGTACATATGGCTTTGCCGTCATGGCACTAGCGGTGGATTCCTTTCGCATTCGCCAATGATACAGAATCTTTGGCACATGACCAATCCGATTGGTAACTTCCATCACCCGAAGCACCAGATCATAATCCTGGGAGCCTTCCAATCCTACTCGTAGCCCCCCCACCTGATCAAGAATCGACTTGCGATACATGGAAAGATGACAGGTATAATTTAAGGACATAAAAGTTTCCGGAGACCAGTCCGGTTTAAAAAATGGATCCCGACGCACCTTTCCCGTCTCATCCACCTTATCCTCATCGGAATAGATATAATCCAGGGTACGATCCTGATTTAATAACTTCACCATCTCATATAGTGCATTCACACTAAAAAGATCATCACAGTCGCACAGAGCCACAAATTCTCCCGAGGCCGCTTCAATTCCATCATTGGTGGATCGGGAAATATGACCATTACTGGTTCGATAGATGACTTTCACTTTCTGTCGATCCTCCAGGGGAATGGTGCTATTTTGTCCAATGCTATTTGCCGTAGCAAGCTCCGGATCATATTCTGCAAGAACGGTACGCACACTATCCATGGTGGACGCATCATCCACAAGAATAATCTCAAAATTACGATAGGTCTGTGCTAATACGGAATTAATACAATCCCGAAGCATCTGGGAATCCACATTATACACGGGAATCACCACGGAAATCAGGGGCTCATAATCGAAACGCTCTGCGCTTGTAAGATTCAATTCATTCCCTGCAATCCAGTCCCGATAGGTGGTATTGCCACATAGACGCTTATATACCTTATAAAGCACGATGAACAGACCCTCATTCTTTAAAACGCGGCCTGCTTTTTTGGCATAAAATGACAATGCAGACATATTCTCACTCGTTCCTTCTATTTCTTGGAATCCTTAAAAAACAATCCTCCCAACCGTTCTTTGACAATCGATGGAATTGCAGATTCCTTATATGCATCAATTCTGGCATGCCACAGATTTCTCCGGAATGGTCCCATGGTACGGTTTAATCCATCTAAATCCTCCATTACGGATAAGAACCAAGGCTCTGCCTGTTGCAAATTCTTTCCAATATTCGTGGTATGTTTTTCATACCTTGCTAAATAATTATATTTTCGACCCCGTCCATGAATCTCTTGCTGGAAGGCGTCATCCATCTTCGCAAACACTTGAATCAGCTCACGACTCCATCCAAATGTTTTAAGAAGATCCTCTTCGGTAATCTGACGACTCATATAAGCAAGATTTTCCCAGTAATAATAGAATACGGTACGGTATTTTACATATTCCACTGGAATTGGGAATTCATACGTCCACTCATAATCAATATTCACCAGTTCCCCATCCTTCGTCCGAAGGATATTCTGGAAGGACTGATCCACATTGGTCACAGGATAGGTCTTTCCTTTCGTAAGAAGGGCCTCTTCCTCCTTGGTCAGCACACCAAAAAGATTTCGAAATTCCTCCGTCATGGTAAATGCAGGAAGACTCTCTTCTTCTTTCCCACTTCCATAGATGGTCTCCATGGCTTCTTTCATGGCTGGTAAAATTCCCCGATGGTTTTCTAAGGCCGGTTGCAGATCCCCAGAAAGACTATTTCCTTCCACTCTCTCGCAGATGGCCTGCAAGATTCCATGTTCCAAGTTCTTTAGTTGCACCTTGGCAGGTCGAATTTTGGAATTTCTTAGTAGTTCTTCCTTTCTTACAAGGCTTTGAATATGCTCATTTCCTTCCGGAGAGAGTGGCATTCTCACCACATGATCCCCATAGATTTTGGTGCATACCTGGTATTTTGGTGCCCGCATTCTGGTATATTTTACATATTCTGCCTGTTCCTTGCGATCTTTCGAATCTTCTAACCTGCTGATCATCAGGAAGGAATTGGCATGCTCTGAAAATAGTCCATCCTCGCATAATCCATCAAAGGCTAAGCGCTCATCAAAGAGTTCATACCGATCCCTGTCATAGGCCACACATGGTCTTCGAATACTGCCAAACCCTGGCAAATGTGCATCCGAGTATAATTCATCCGGAAGCTTATAATCTGCCATAGGATAATATACGCTTGTGGAAGCAAATCCAGCCTTGGATAACATTTGTAATAGGGTGCCCCTGGAAAAGGTGCGCACCCGGTCCACGTTCACGTAATTTTCAATGCCATCCCCCACATGTCCGGAGTGATCCTCCGTAGCACCAGCAAGGTATTTTAATCCCCATTTATTTTCGATGGCAATAAAGAGGGTTCCACCGGGCTTTAAGAAGCTCTTTACCTTCTGTAACATATCCTCAAAAGGATGATCGGAATTCATATAATTAATAGAATATTCGAACACACCAATGAGGGTGACATAGTCGAATTTTTCCTGTAATTGGATCTCTTCAAAATTACCAAGCATGATGGTCAAATTCTCATATTGGGCATTCCGGGTCAGATTAATGGTGGAACGACGCTTGGAAAGCTCAATGGCCACCACATGATCACATTTTTCGCAAAACAGTCCCGTCATCGCCCCACATCCGGAGCCAATCTCTAAAAGGGACCCCTTGGGATTAAAATCATACCAATCAAGAATCTGATGACGAATCTTGGACAGATGATAAAGATGCGCCCAGGAATCGCATTCCGTAAGATACTCTTCTAACTTCTCTGAAGGAGTCGCAGAAACTACGGAAAGAAGCTCCTCTTCCACATCCCCATCACTATAAAGATCCTTTCCCGGATAATAGGTGAAATTCATGCGGCTTTCTAGCGCTTCCTTGCTGATTTTATTGTCCTTTGTTCTTCCTTCCATGAAGTCTTCCTTTCGTCCCTACAGTTTCCTGGCAGTTACTGTGGAGTCAATATCAAATGCTCCCACCGTATCCTGCTCGGATACAATGGTTAGATTCGCTACATCGTATTTGCGATCATAGACGGTGAATTCCCCATTCTCATATCCGGTACAGCCAAAGCTCATCAAATACTCCCCACCCTGAAGATTGGCTTTCTGGGTAAAGGTAATTTCATAGGTTTCCCCCTGCTTTGCAAGAGGAATCTCCAGGCGTTCGAACATGCTATTGGTTCCACAGACTTCTTCGCCCCTGACATTTTTGATGGTAAAGGCAAAGATGGGATATTCCACATCCTCATGAAATTCCACTTTCATGCGGATCTTAAATTCACTCTTCTTTAAAATCAGTGGTGTAATCTGATCCTTCTCATCAAAGAATCCAAAATCCACGATTTCTGCTTTTCCACTTCCATAGATGAGATTCTCTTCATGGAGTGTCAGCGCATCCATCCAACGGTGTTTCGTGGATGTTTCGCCTTCTTTGTTAGAAGTCGTCCCTGCTTTCGTAAGATCCTTCTTTCCATCCAAGGAAGCATCATACTGTCCCACAAGAAGTCTCTTATAAATATCCACCATTTCCTTAGGATTTCCAATCTTCACCACCTGGCCATGGTTTAATACCACCACTTTATCGCAGTACTTCACCACACTGCTCATATCATGGGTTACTAAAAGTACGGTGGTTCCTCGCTTTTTAATCTCGTCCATCTTTTTAAAACATTTGGACTGGAAATAGATATCACCCACGGAAAGGGCTTCATCCACAATCAGAATATCCGGCTCCACATTAATGGCCATGGCAAAGGCTAATCTGGCAAACATTCCCGAAGAATAGGTCTTTACCGGCTGATGAATGTAATCTCCAATCGATGCAAATTCCGTAATCTGTGGAACCTTCGCATCCATTTGCTCCTTCGTAAAGCCCATGAGCGTGCCAGTAAAATAGATATTTTCTAAGCCCGTATATTCCAAATTAAAGCCCGCACCCAGTTCCAACAGGGCGGACACTTTTCCCACAACTTCCACTTCCCCACGGCTAGGAGTTAGTACACCGGTAATAATCTTTAACAGGGTGGATTTACCGGCACCATTGGTTCCGATCAATCCCACGGTTTCACCCTTTTTCACATCGAAACTTACATCCTGTAAGGCATGATAGGTTTCATAACCGGGATGCTTGGAAAGACGCAGGGCATCTTTTAAACGATCCGCTCTTCCCCGATATAATTTATAATCCTTACCAATGGAACGTACATCAATGGCTAGATTTTTCATCGAACTCTCACTCATAGATTTCTTTTCTCTCTGCTTTCTTACTAATCCCAGTCCCCATGCATCCTCGCGGAGCGTTTATCTCAGTCGGAGCTTGTACCCCGACTGACTATAGTTTGTCATAACCCCCATCTACGCTAACGCTTAGAGGTGGGAGATTTCTCCGACGGAGTTAAATCACATCGGAAAAATGTGGCTGCAACTTTCGAAACAGTCCCGTTCCGGCAAAATACAAAATCAATGTAACCGCCCAAAAATACAGGGTAAGTCCCGGCTTTTCCCAAAACCAAATGTGATGGATCATGGCATCACGATATCCAGCCACAATATAATACATAGGATTGGCATGAATCACCATTCCGATCACCGGGTGGGAAGCTAATAAATCCGCATCATTCCACATAATTGGAGTAATCCAGATAAAAACCTGTAAGAAAATATTCACCACCTGGGTTAAATCCTTAAAAAATACCACAATGGCCGAGGTCATATACACCAGGGCGCAGGATAACACCCACAGGGCCACTAAGTAATATGCAATCTGAAGGATATGGAGGGTTGGAACAAATCCATTTCCTAAAAAGATCAAAATCATCAGTGCAATAAAAAAGAAGTGAATTAAGGATGCCGTCACCATCTTCATTATGGGAAGAAGGGAGATGTTAAAGACAATCTTTTTCACAAGATAGGTATATTCCACCAAGACATTGGTTCCGGAATTCATAATCTCAGCGAATAAAAACCAAGGAACCAATCCTGTGATCATCCATAACACATAGGGGTATCCATTCACTCCATTGCTTGCTCCACGCATACCAAAGGTAAAGACAAACCAATAGACACAGATGGTTACAATGGGACTTACAAAGGCCCACAGAATGCCAAAATAAGAGCCTGCAAATTTTTTCTTAAAATCATTCTTTGCAAGCTCCCGTATTAGCTCCACATTTCCTATAATGTCCTTTAGGAGGCGAATGCCTGCAGGACATGTTTCTTTCTTCTGTGCAGTAATAATCATATACAATCCTTATTCTTATTTCTTATATTCCGTAATGGATCCCCACTTGGTATCCTTCTCCGATAGAATGAGATCCGCTTCTGTCATGCCTTCCGGAAGTGGCCATTCCACCCCAATGGCAGGATCCTTCCAAGAAAGTCCACCCTCATCATTCGGATGGTAGAAATCCGTACACTTATAGCAAAACTCTGCTTCATCGGATAATACCACAAAGCCATGGGCGAAGTTTTTAGGAATAAAAAACTGCTTCTTATTCTCTGCGGAAAGTCTTACACCATACCATTTGCCGAAAGTCTTAGAGCCTTCCCGAAGATCCACAGCCACATCAAATACTTCTCCACGTACCACACGAACTAATTTATCCTGTGGATACTGAATCTGAAAATGCAATCCACGAAGAACACCCTTCTTGCTCATGGACTGATTATCCTGAACAAAAACTTCCGGAATTCCCGCTTCCTTAAAATCATTATAATTATAAGTCTCCATGAAATATCCGCGCTCATCGCCAAACACCGTTGGTTCAATCACTTTTAAGCCTTCAATTTCACAGGTTGTTACTTTAATCTTACCCATTATCTCTCCTTTGGATGGTTCTCCCATCCATACGTTTCATCCCTTAACGGTTAGAATACATGGTCTCATAATACTTCTGATAATCTCCGGAAGTACAATGCTTCATCCAATCCTCATGCTCAAAATACCAGGCAATGGTCTTTTTGATTCCCTCTGCGAACATGGTCTCCGGATACCACCCAAGATCTTCCTTAATCTTATCCGGTGCAATGGCATAACGACGATCATGTCCC
>JAILGS010000006.1 GCA_024696615.1 Lachnospiraceae bacterium | reverse complement strand
ACGATATCATAAAAGCTTCCCCTGCGATGCATTCCAAGAGTCATGGGACCATCTTTTTCTAAATCCCCAAAGGAAAATTCCATCTTATTACGATATCCGGAGGAAATAGGACTTCCCTGTATTGGTTCAAATTCATAGGGGGTACGAATCACACCATCCAATAATTTCTTAATCTGACTTTCCTTTAAAGAAAGTTCCTCGGTATAATCCACCGGATTATACACACATCCGCCACAAAGACCAAAATCCTTACAAGGAGTTCTTGTTTCACAAGGTCCTGGGGCTAGAACTTCTAGAACATTTCCCGTGGCCTTGCCACTCTTCTTTTTTAAGACCCGTACCGATACCTTCTGGCCTAATATGGCATTCTTTACCGTTACGGTTTCTTCCTCATTTACTCGTACATGGCATTTATTGGGAAAGTCAATGGACTCCACAATACCAGTTACAATATCACCTTTTTTCATTCTTAAATCTCCACACATACATTTGTTTTATGGCATAATAACGATAAAAGCGCCGAACTAAAATAGTCCGGCGCTCATATGACATTCTTTTTATTCAGCATCCGTATCTTCGTCTTCGAAGAAATCTTCATCATCTTCAAGATCATCGAAGTCATCGAAATCATCTTCAAAATCCTCTAAATAATCCGGAGTGAAATAACAATATACAGCATATACAATTGCTGCAATGGCAACAACGATACCAACGATGGCAAGAATTGTAACCACTGGATTTGACTTCTTCTCTTCCACAACAACTTCCTGCTTTTTAACAAAATTTCCACTCTTTAATACATCTACTAAATCATTCAGTTTATTCATATCGATAGATACACGATTCATACGCTTGCCCATCCTTTCTGCTTGGCTACAAATTGCACCCTTCTAAAAAGAAATTATATCATACTAAAAAAAGAGAATCTACCATTTTTGCATGGCAAAACCCATGGTTAACATTTTACTAATTTGGCAAAAGCTGCATACATCTTCTTCACACCGTAATTCTCAAAATCCACGGTGACTTCAAAATCCCGGCCACCATCCTTAATTCCAAGCACCTTACCCGTTCCGAATTTCACATGCTTTACTACGTCCCCTTCTCCATAATCTAGATGATCCGCCTTGGTTGGACCCTTGGAGACTTCTCTTGAAAGCCATAAATCCGCCTTTTTCTTCGCTCCATCACTCATGGATGCGTAGGAAGAACCATTTCCCACACTCCTGCTTCCATAGGCAAGACTTTCTCTTCCTCCGATTCCTCCGTTACTTCGGGAGGAACTTCCATAATATCCTGTAGAGCTTAAGCTACTTCCCCGTGGGTTTTGTGATCCTCCACCATATCCCGTGTAGTCATGTTCTTCTAAAAATTTTTTAGGAATCTCCTTAATAAAACGAGAAACCGGATTATATTGTACCTCCCCTCGGATCATACGACCCTTGGCAGAGGAGAGATGTAATTCATTCATCGCTCTAGTGATTCCCACATAGGCTAGACGTCTTTCCTCTTCAATATCCTCCGGACTACCGGAAGCAATGGACATAAATCCCGGGAAGAGCCCATCTTCCATACCCGTAAGATATACTACAGGAAATTCCAAGCCTTTGGCAGAATGAATGGTCATTAAGGAAACTCGATTGGCACTCTGATCCAGATTATCAATATCTGCAATTAAAGCTACCTCTTCCAAGAATTGAGAAAGATTGCCGCTAGGATTCATGGCCTCAAACGTTGCTGCCTTGGAAATAAATTCCTGAATATTTCCCATACGATCCACAACTTCATCATCATTCTCCGCTTCGGAGTCAATCAGTTTCTCGTATTCGGTAACCTCAATCACATGCTTTAAAAAATCACAGACTCCCATGGTATGTTCTGCAGCCCGAAGGGCTTCAATAAAAGTAACAAAATCCGCAATTTTCCCAGCTGCCCTGCTAAGTCCGGAAATATCATCCACACATTCTAAGGCATCATAAAAATTCATCCCATGAAGAATGGCATATTCATCCACTTTAGCTAAACTGGTAGCACCAATACCACGCTTTGGTACATTAATGATTCGGCGTACCGCCACATCATCCCGTCCATTATCCACGGTCTTAAGATAGGCTAAAATATCCTTAATTTCCTTACGCTGATAGAAATTGACGCCACCGTATACCCGATATGGCACATTTTCAGAGATAAAGCGTTCTTCTAAAGCCCGGGACTGAGCATTGGTTCGATATAATACGGCGCAGTCCTTATAGGAATATCCGCCCCTGGCCTTCTTCATAATATCCCTTACCACACCGGAGGCTTCTTCAAGGCCGTTGGAATACACATCATAGCATACCAAATCCCCCTCGCCACGATCACTCCAAAGCGCCTTATCCTTACGTCCCGGATTATTTCGAATCACACTATTGGATACATTAAGAATATTCTGATAGGAACGATAGTTTTGTTCCAATTTAACCACTTTGGCGTTCGGATAGGTATCCTCAAAATCAAGGATATTCCGGATATTAGCACCACGGAATCGATAGATGGACTGATCATCATCACCCACTACGCACAGATTCTCATGCTTACTTGCCAGAAGACGCACCAGTTCAAACTGAGCCGTATTGGTATCCTGATACTCATCCACCATGAGATAGATGAATTTCTGATGATAATACTCTAAAACATCCCCATGTTCCTTGAATAATTTTACGGTAAGACAAATCAGGTCATCAAAATCCACCGCATTATTACGCATCAAGGCTTCCTGATATTCCATATAGATCTTGGCTAACATCTTCTCGTTATAGTTGCCATTGGAGCACTGAATCCTGCATTCCTCCGGTCCCACCAGTTCATCCTTGCACGTAGAGATAAAACTCATGGCGGAACGTTCCTTAAACATCTTCGGATCCAAGCCCATACGCTTAATCACATCTTTTACCACACTCTTTTGGTCATCCGTATCATAGATGGTAAAATTACTTCCGTAACCTAAGCGATCGATAAAACGTCGAAGAATACGCACACAGGTGGAGTGAAAGGTACTTACCCATACCTGCTCGGCGCCCTCTCCAATAAGGGCATCCACACGCTCCCGCATCTCTTTGGCAGCCTTATTGGTAAAGGTAATGGCCATAATATGATATGGTTCCACATGTTTTTCTCCAATGAGATAGGCAATACGGTTGGTTAAGGTCTTCGTCTTACCAGAACCGGCACCGGCTAAGATTAAAACCGGACCTTCTGTGCACTGTACTGCTTCCACCTGTCGATCATTCAAATTTCCTAATAATTCTGCCATAAACTTCCTTCCCAATCGGATAAAAATCCCCGGTCTAAATTGTTCTTAAACCGGGGATCGATCTTAACATGTCATACGATATCGAACTGCAAACCATCACTTACTGTGCGCTTGTGGTACCACCAACACCAAGGGATGCCTTTAATGCTGCAAGTTCTGCATCCACAGAAGCATCGGAGGAAGAAGAATACTTATCCTCTAAATTCTTGCTCTCCGTACCTGGAGCACTTAAATTCAGTTCTGTTACTGCATTGGCCTCATCTAACATACGATTTGCTTTCTGTTCCATACGGTCAAATGCTGCCATACTATGAGAAGAATCCTTCACACCGGAAGTAATCTTATTCACCTTCTCCGTAGTCTTAGCAACCTTTACCTTAGCCTTGATTGCATCCTTACGTGCATTCAGATCGTTAATATCCTGTACTAACTTCTCATGCATCTGACGCATCTTTGCTGCATTCTCAGCAGCAGCGGTATATGCCTGCTCTAAGGAAGCCTGCTTGGTAAGTAAAGATGCCTTCTTGGCAAGAGCTGCCTTCGCATCCTCGTCATTGCCAGCAAGTACTGCCTTCTGAGCAATTCCCTGCCACTTATCAACTTCCTTCACACACTCATCTAATTCACGCTTCGCTCTGGTCTCTTCTGCCATTACAGAAGCAGTTTCCTTCTTCACATCTGCTAAATCATTCTCCAGATTACGAAGATACTGATCCACCATCTTCTCTGGATCTTCCACTTTATCCAATAAAGCGTTAATATTAGCAGTCATAATGTCCTTAAATCTTGTAAGAATACCCATTTTTAATTGTTCCTCCTATAATGGTTCAAAATAAACAAAAATAATTATATCCCAAGGACTCATATTTGTCCATATGGTTTTCTTTTGCACCCATGAGAAAGAATGGGAAAATTATTTCTTCTCCTTCTTCTCCCGTCGAGCCCGCTTTAAGGCAGCTTTCTTTGCTTCCCTACGAGCTTCCGCCTTCTCTTCCATGGCAATCCGAGCCTTCTCTAACTCATCAATCACACTCTGGATCACATATTTCTTAGAATAAACATCAAAGGAAAGCATACCTACCAAACTAAATAACTGAAGATAGGTACGTTCATCCGGATCTTCCACATCCTCAAAAAGATTCATGGCATCTCTTTGATTCTTGGAAATCCCCTTGGCCACATCCACCATATGCGAACGCTCATAATTATAAATCCGCTTATAAACTTCGCTCATGGACACATCCCCTTCACCACCGAAGATTTCCTCGGAGAGAGGTCCAAGTAAGGTCTGAATATCACTAATGGACATCAAACTCTTAAAATAGTAGATGAAAATCAGCATGATCATATGATCCTTGGAATACTTCTTCTTGTCCGGCGGAGGAAGAAGATCATTCTTGGCATAATTATTAATCATGGTTTTCGTCAGAATCTTATCTTCCGAATGTCGCTTTGCATCGGAAAGATGCTCATCCATAAAGGTTGTAACCTGATCCATATATAGATCAATATTCGGGATTTCTTCCGGACGAATATAAGTCATCTTCGCCATCTTCTTCACAACGGAGAAGACAAATTCATTCAATTCTTTATCATTATTCTCGTTACCCATGAGTCTACCTTTCTTCTGAAAACGTATCTAGGGTATTGTACAACATTTTTCAAAGATTTTCAATGAATCCCATGCACAAGAAGTTCTCTACCCGGCAATATTATTTCCCGTATACAACTGATAATAACGTCCCTTCTTAGCAAGTAACTCCTCGTGTGGTCCTCGCTCAATAATGGAGCCATTTTCTAGTACCATGATGCAATCGCTATTCTTAACCGTAGAGAGACGATGGGCAATCACAAAGGTGGTTCTACCCTTCATTAACTGGTCCATACCCGTCTGCACAATCTTCTCCGTTCTCGTATCGATGGAGGAGGTAGCCTCATCCAAAATGAGGGCAGGAGGATTGGCCACGGCCGCTCTTGCAATGGCTAAGAGCTGGCGCTGACCCTGGGATAAATTGGCACCATCATTATGAAGAATCGTATCATATCCCTGTGGGAGCTTGCGAATAAAGGAATCCGCATTGGCAAGCTTGGCTGCCTCCACAATCTCTTCATCCGTGGCATCCAACCGTCCATATCGAATATTATCCTTCACACTCATGGTAAAAAGATGGGTATCCTGAAGTACAATTCCTAAGGAACGGCGTAAATCCGCTTTCTTAATCTTATTCACATTAATTCCATCATATCGGATCTTACCATCCGAGATATCATAGAACCGATTGATCAGATTGGTGATGGTGGTCTTACCAGCACCCGTGGATCCTACAAATGCGATCTTTTGGCCCGGGGTTGCATACATTTCAATATGATGTAATACCATCTTTTCCGGCGTATATCCAAAGTCCACATCATCAAACAACACGCCACCCTCAAGTCTCGTATAGGTCACTTCGCTGCCATCCCCATGAGGCTGTTTCCACGCCCAGAGATTGGTCTGTTCCGTGGTTTCCACCAAAGTTCCATGCTCTTCTTTCACATTCACTAAGGTAACCTTTCCTTCATCCGTTTCCGGTGCCTCATCTAAAAGACGGAATACTCGGTCCGCACCAGCCAGTGCCATAACAATACTGTTAAACTGCTGGGATACCTGATTGATTGGCATATTAAAGCTCTTATTAAAGGTTAAAAAGGAAGCTAATCCACCCACAGTAAATCCACCAACACCGCCTAAGGCAAGGATTCCTCCCACCATGGCACAGAGTACATAACTTAAATTACCAAGCTGGGCGTTGATCGGTCCTAAAATATTGGTAAACTGATTCGCATTATAAGCAGCATCAAATAAATCCTCATTCAGGGTTAAAAACTGCTCCATGGAAGCATCCTCGTGATTGAATACCTTCACCACTTTCTGACCTTCCATCATTTCTTCAATATAACCATTTAATGCACCAATTGCCTTCTGCTGCTTCATAAAATACTTTCCGGAATGACCTGCTGCCCATCCCGTAGCCTTTAACATAACAAATACCATAAATAACGTAAGAATGGTCAATGGAATATTTAAAATCACCATACTCACTAATACACTGACAATGGTTACTGCAGAATTCACTAACTGTGGCATACTTTGGCTGATCATCTGACGCAGCGTATCAATATCATTGGTATAGATGGACATAATATCTCCATGGGCATGGGTGTCAAAATACTGAATCGGAAGACTTTCCATATGATCAAAAAGTTCCACACGAAGCTTCTTTAAAGTACCCTGGGAAACATAAATCATTAAGCGATTATAGATATAACCACAGAGCGCACCCATAAGATAGAAGATGGCTACACGTCCAATGGCCTGACTTAAAGGAGAAAAATCCGGCTGTGGGGAGGTGAGCATTGGCGTAATATAGTCATCAATCAGAGATTTGGTAAACATGGTTCCCTGCACATTACATAACACACTGGCAAAAATACATAAAACCACTAGGATTAAATGTACCGGATAGCCTATAAATACATATTTCCAGAGACGAAGCATTACTTCCTTCGCATTGTCAATCTTCTTCACCGGGCCGCGTGGTCCACGATTTCCTGGACCTTTTACAACTTTTGGTTCACCTGCCATTATGCTTCCCCTCCTTTCTCATCAAAATCACCACTACCCTGGGTCTGTGCTTCATACACATCCCGGTAGATATCATTTCCTGCTAATAAGTGTTCATGGGTATCAAAGCCCTTCACTTCTCCATCATCCAATACCAGAATCCGATCCGCATCCTGAAGGGAAGAGATTCTCTGGGAGATAATAATCTTCGTGGTATTAGGAATTTCTGTGGCAAAGGCCTTGCGGATCTTCTGATCCGTGGCAGTATCCACCGCAGAAGTAGAATCATCCAAGATTAAGATCTTAGGCTGTTTTAATAGGGCTCTGGCAATACACAGACGCTGTTTTTGTCCACCGGAAACATTATTACCACCCTGCTCAATATAGGTTTCATACTTCTTAGGCATCTTTTCGATAAATTCATCCGCGCAGGCTAACTGACAGGCCCTCATACACTCTTCTTCTGTAGCATCCGGATTACCCCAACGAAGGTTATCGAGGATGGTACCGGAAAAGAGCACGTTCTTTTGTAATACCACGGATACTTCATCACGAAGCACGGTAAGATCATACTTTCGCACATCCACACCGCCAACTTTCACACAACCATCCGTAACATCGTACAGACGGCTGATAAGATTCACCAAACTGGTCTTAGAACTACCTGTTCCACCCATAATACCGATGGTTTCTCCCGGCTGAATAGTGAAATTAATATCCGATAGCACATTCTTTTCCGATCCTGCCTGATAAGAGAAATTCACATGAGAAAATTCAATACTTCCATCCTTCACGTCCATCACAGGATCCTCCGGATTAACAATATCCGGCTTCTCCTCTAATACTTCCTTCACTCGATTTAAGGAAGCGGAGGACATGGTGAGCATCACAAACATCATGGAAAGCATCATGAGATTCATTAAAATATTCATACAATAGGTCATCAAATTCATTAACTGACCCGTGGTAAGCTCCGTCTGACCGGAAGTGACAATCATCTTGGCACCAAGCCAGGATAACATTAAGATACAGGCATAAACCGTGGTCATCATCACTGGCATGGCCAGTACCACCTTCTTTTCAGCACCCACAAACATCTGATACAGGTTACTTACAGCCCGATGGAACTTATCCTTTTCATATTCCTCTCGTACAAATGCTTTCACCACACGAATGGAAGATACATTCTCCTGTACGGAAGAATTTAATTCATCATATTTTTCAAAGGTTGCCTTAAAATACTTGGTGGCAGAGCCCATTAACAACACGATAAATCCAGCTAAAAACGCCACTGCCACAAGATAGATACTGGCAAGACGGGCATTGATTAAAAATGCCATGATCATAGCAAAAAGCATACTAAATGGTGCTCGAAATCCCATACGAATCGCCATCTGGAAGGCATTCTGAATATTGGTAATATCCGTGGTTAATCGAGTTACAAGTCCTGCGGTGGAGAACTTGTCGATATTGGCAAAGGAAAAGGTCTGAATATTGCCATACATTCTGGCACGAATATTTTTCGCAAGACCGGCGGAGCCTCTAGCGGCAAAATGTCCTCCCGCCATACCAAAGAATAATCCAAGAATGGCAGTGCCAATCATACATCCCCCCATCACATAGATATGGGTTAAATTCCCATCTTCCACACCATGATCCACGATGGAAGCCATCATTAATGGAATCACAATATCCACAATAACTTCTAAGATCATAAAAATGGGAGTAATGAGGGCATCTTTTTTATACTCTTTTAGATTCTGTGTAATTACCTGAAGCATAAAATTCCTCCTACGTACATCGTTCAACTGCTTATCATAAATTCTTTTTGTGAAAGAATTGTGTGCAACTTATATTTTTTGCATTCCCATATGAAACTGGAAAAAATGCGCCCCATCGATCGCATTGGTATCAAAGGGACGCATGTAAAGTCTTAAGGTTGCTTTCCTATTCAAATGTTATGCTTCCTGGGAGGTACTATCGCTTTTCATATCCTCAGCGCTGTTCTCTTCCTTACCAAGGAACATGGCAATAACAAAACCGATGGCTAAAGCAATCACACCAAACACCACATGAACGAAGGAAAAATGAAGAAAAATTTCCCGATTCATTAACACAATGGCAAATGGAGAAGCCACAATCAAGCCGATAATGGCCCAGAACGTAAGTACCGGAGCCTTGGCAAAAAGGATTTCAATTAATTTCGCGATGGTAAAGATTCCTAACAATACTCCAATTCCAAATGGGATCAAAATTCCACACTGATGTAAAATTCCGGCCATATCGAAATCCTTTAAGGCACGTACTAGGTCGGTAATGGCATTGATGATGGTATTGTAATAACCTAATAACATTAATACCATGGAGCCGGAAACGCCAGGAATAATCATAGTTGCAGCGGCAATAATACCGATCAGGAATAAAATGATAAGATTCCATGGATTTAGTACCACTTCCTTAGCTGCACCATCCACTTCTCCTAAAAGAGCCATACCCACAACTAATACAAAAAAGAGAAGGAAGGCAATGGCATAGGAAATAGAGAATTTCGCACCCTTCACATTCTTAACAATCATTGGCAGGCCACCGATGATTAAACCGATGAATAAAAGATTGGTCTCAAATGGAAAACTTCCAAAAAGATACTCAATCACAAAGGACAATCCCACAATTCCCACAAGCATTCCAATCACGATGGGAAGAAGTGTCATCACACTCTTTTTAAAGGATTGAAACAGATGGGTTACGGAGGTGATTAATTTGTCATAAATACCCATGGATACTGCCATGGTTCCGCCAGATACACCCGGGATAATATTAGCAACTCCCATCACAGCGCCCTTGGCAACGTCTTTTAGAAACTCTTTCATAAACTTTATCCTCTCTTCCATAGTGTTTTCACCCCACGATAGATGGGCTGTTCCACATAATCATAACATAATCTGGCCAGTCCAAAACTCAGTGCCGTAAGAAGTACGAAGCGCTTATTAGGAACCAGCACAATAAATTCTAACAGAAAATAATGAATTAAAAATACTCCATAACTTAATTGGCCTAATTTCACCAACAGTGGTTTTCGAAACAGCTTGGCTATGGCACCTTCCCCATTCCACACCAGTAGAAAAAGAATTCCGCATCCCATGAGTCCGCAAAGCAGTGGTCTTTGCCACCCCACATAATACCCCTCATAGGACTCTCCAAAAAAGCGCACCAGCATTGGCTCCGTTCCAAACACACTGATTCCAAGCAAAAGTCCAAGAAGTAATAAATCACAGATTCCCTGTGCCAGAAGGTGTTCCTGCACCCACTTAGGATTTCGACTTTCCTTCCAGGCCTTTAAGGTATAGCCCACTGCCATTCCAAGAATAAAGAGTCCTAAGCGAATTTGCCGCGGCTCACCACTCCAGGATAGGACAAAGAAGGCACTTCGAAAGAAGATGAGGGAACTAAGTATGCCGCCAATCCATAAAATTACGGCAATCCATGCATTGGAGCAATGAAGCTTCTTTTTTAGAACCCCAATCATCCATAGTATGAATGGTGCCACCAGATAATTTAACATCTCATGCTGTAAAAACCACAATGGTCCCGTACTATTAAGAAAGAAAAGATTTTCTAAGAGTACTTTCCTGGTGGGAAATACCTGGTCACTGATCCAATAAAACATAAGGCATAGTCCCCAGTACAGAGGAAGGATTCTTGCTAACCGCAATACATAGTAGCGTACCCATCCCTTTACGGTAAGAAACTCCTCCTCCCCCAAAGAAAGGAAGGGTTTGGTTACGAGAAATCCACTAAGCACAAAAAAGATGGCAACCACCGCACTTCCCTGGCCATATAGCCCAAAGGCCGAGGTATGACTGGCAATAATAATCAAAATCGCAAAAAGACGTAGTCCGTCCAATTGCCCATAATATTGCTTGGATTGTTCGCCCATGGATTCCCCCCTTTCTACTTTCCCATCCTATGGATGGAATTTTTTCTTTAATTCTTCTAATGTCTTAGCAAATCTTTGGGACGTAGCCGTTGGATATACTAAGAAGAATCGTCTTAATAATTTCTGATCGCGCACGGAATGAAGGGAGTCCATAATCCACTCCCGACTCTCTTCCACATGTCGTGTCATGATATTTTTGGTACTCTCTATACGACCTTCCACTGCGTTC
>JAILGS010000065.1 GCA_024696615.1 Lachnospiraceae bacterium | reverse complement strand
GCAGACAAATTCCTGTCCGAATCCGTGCGCATCCTCGCGGAGCGTTTAACTCAGTCGGAGCTTGTACCCCGACTGAGTATAATTTGTCATAACCACCACCTACGCTAACGCTTAGAGGTGGGGGATTTCTCCGACTGAGTTAAAAATTTCTTAAGATGAGTAATTCCCCATTCCATAGCCATGGACAAAAGAAGACAGAGTATTAGAACGCCTCCAATTTCCACTATGGGACATGTTACCAAAAAAATATATTTTTGTATATAGTTGGTATATTGACTAAATAATAATGCATGAAAGAACCATATATCCAAGGAATATCTACCAAGAACAGTAAGTCCGCGTCCTAAGGATTCCAGGTGTCCCCTTCGATGCAGGTACAGGATTTCTCCAATAATTCCAGGAACATAGATTAAATCCAGTGTAATGCCGGCAATACTTTGAATCTGAATTCGTAACAATAAAAATCCAAGAATGATAAGGATGGATACCAACGGATGTTTCCACTTCCAGTACCGACTAAGGAAGGAAAATGCATCTGCTTTGGCAAGAAGATATCCAAGGGCCGCCACCGGGAACCAATAAATCCATTCCGAAAAGTTGATCAGATATATGTGATAAATGGGTGGAATTACCTTCACTCCAAACCGAAGGAGGAAATTTAATCCGAACGTTACCAGAATAAGTCCCGAAAGATTCATCCAAAAATTCTTATGCCAGATTCTATGACCAATCCATAACATCATCATGGTAAAGGCATAAAAAGGCAGATACCACATAAAATTCACTAAATTTCCATTCAGGGCTGTAAGATGATAAAAAAGCCCCATTCCCCGCATTTCATAGCTTGGCCAAAAATATTTGGCAATGGGATAAAATAAGCAAAAACTAAGAAACCAATACCTTAAATATACCCCTGAAATCTTTTTGAAAGAATATCGAAAGGTCTTCTCTTTGGCATAAAAATAACCATATCCAGTGATAAAGGAAAACATTCCCACACAGACTTTGAAGGAATCACATACCCAATAGGAAAGTGGCTTTCCAAGGATCATCCAATCCTCATATACTCCTGCCACATGCCAATTAGGAAAACCATACATATGATGTATGACCATCCAAAGAATCGCAACTCCCTTAATGATTAAAGACATGCTTGAAGAAAAGACATTCGTATCTTCCCTAGTTTTTTCTCCCATTCATATCATCCCCCAAAATACCTTGTTTTTCCCTTGAAATCATGGAATTCATCCCCTGTTCCAGTTTCTTAGAATGTTCTTTTACATAGGAAAGATCCTGTAAAACCTGTTGCTTTAATTCCTCAAGGGAGGAAAATTTCCGTTCATGACGAAGAAATTCCATCAGTTCCACCCGAATCTCTTTTCCATATAAGTCCTCTGAAAAATCTATGAGGGTAGTTTCTACATTTGGACAGAGTTCCTCTGAAATCGTAGGTTTACAACCAATATTGGTAATTCCAAAAAATCTTCTTCCATCCTCTAAAAGAATCCTGGAAGCATATACCCCATAGGGTGGGAGGATTTTTTTCGTGGATGGCATGAGATTGGCCGTTGGAAATCCAAGAGTTCGGCCAAGCTTTCGGCCTTCTACCACCACTCCGGATAAGTGATAGGGGCGCCCCAACATGCAATTAACCGAAGATAGCCTATTTTGTTCCAAACATTCCCGAATATAGGCGGAGCTGATGACATGATGATTGTAATGTAATTTTTCCACCACATCCACGGTGTAACCATATGTATTTTGGTAATTTCTTAAAAACTCCACATTGCCTGCGATGGCTCTTCCAAAGGTGCAGTCCGTTCCCACCACCATATGGATCCCATGGAGATGACAAACTAAAAAGTCCTCCAAAAAGTCCTTCGCTTCCACATCACAGACAGCCGAAAATTCCAGTTCCACCAACACATCCATGCCTGCTTCTTCACAAAGCGCCTTCTTTTCCCTTGCTAGGGATAAAAGAGCATTGGAAAAGGAGTGATCATCAAAAGTCACCACCACACAACGGGCACCATGGGCCATTGCATAGGCCTTGGCACGATGGAATAAATATTGATGTCCCAGATGAACACCATCAAATTTTCCCAGTAATACCACGGAAGGTCCATCCAACCTGGTATCGAGTCCCTTATAACATATCATTCTTCGCTTACATCCTCGGAGGCATCATAAAACATTTTCACAGGCTGATACCTCTTTTTTTCTTCTTCATAGGCATAGAGTCCAATAAATACTCCATTGGACTTGTAGACACGCACATTTCCTGGGATGATCTCACCAGGGATCATAATGCTATTACCATTCACCAGGGCCTTATCCTGTTCTTTCGTGCCCCGATATACCGGGTATTCCTGAAAGACCTGATCCAGCCCAATCATAATCTCAGAAATTCGTCCATCCTTCACAAACTCTTCCACTTTGGAAAGTGTCAATGCCTCTTCGATTGGAAAAACACTTACCCTGGTGCGTACTAAGGATGCCATGCATCCATGACAACCCAGTTTTTCTCCAATATCATGGCAGAGGGTACGAATATAGGTTCCTTTGGAGCAATGCACCGTCATGGTCACATAGGGAAGGGAGATATCTTCAATCACGATATCGTGAATTGTAATCATTCTTGCCTGGCGCTCCACTTCAATCCCCCGTCGAGCAAGGTCCACCAGTTTCTTTCCATTGACCTTCAGGGCTGAATACATGGGGGGCACCTGCTTGATTTCTCCCACAAAGGAAGCAATCACCCGCTCCACTTCTTCCCGTCCCACCGTTACTTCGGCGCTAGAAAGAACAGTACCTGTAAGATCCTGGGTATCCGTCTCTTTTCCAAGAAGGAGTTTGGCACGATACACCTTATCCTTCTCCGTCAAAAGATCACATAATTTCGTTGCACGTCCTAAACATACAGGAAGCACGCCTTCCGCATCCGGATCCAGCGTGCCTGTATGTCCAATCTTTTTTTGTTTTACAATTCCGCGAAGCTTTGCCACCACATCAAAGGAGGTAAATCCCCGCTCCTTATATACATTGATAATTCCATTATACATCGATTCAATACTACCTTATGCTTCTAACCCAGCACGACGAAGTGCCAGTCCAATCTGCTCATCCACCGCTTTTAACAGATGATCCACAGAATCCGTAATCATATTGCATCCGGCAGCCCGCATATGACCACCTCCGCCAAAATGATTACAAATCAAGGAAACATCCACTAAATCCCTGGCACGCATACTAATCTTAAAGTCATTCTCCTCTAATTCATATGCAAATACTGCCACTTCAATGCCTTCCGTATTCCGAAGTTGATCGATAACGCCACCCATTTCCGAAGAGGAAAGATTCATGGCTTCCCGCTCCTGTTTCGTAATATAACTAAAGATGGCCTTATCCTCATGGAATAAGATGGCCTTATCTAAGGCCAGTCCCAACACCTTATTCTGTGCAAATGTTTTCTGAAAATAAGCCGTATCCACAATTCTCGTATGGTCGATGCCCTTACGCATAAGAGCCCCTGCAATCTCCATGGTCCGAGGGGTTACGGACTGAAAACGGAAAATTCCCGTATCCGTCACCATACCGGTATAAAGACAGGTTGCCACATCCTTAGTGATCTTCTCATCCGTAAGACAGGTATATAAAAGTTCGCAGGCACTAGAACACTCTGGGACACAGTAGATTTCATGGGCGAAATTCGTATTTCCAAGATGGTGATCTAAGTTTAAGATGCACTTAGCCCTGGTGATCAAATCCTGAAATGGTTCAAATCTAGCTTCACCGCCGCAATCAAAGACACAGAGTAAGTCATAGGAAGAAAGCGCACTGGATAAATCATGGCATACTTCATCAATGCCCGGTAAATAGGACAATGCACTCTCCGCCGGCTCTAAAAATACTTGTGCCAAAACTTCCGGGTAGTTTTCCTTAATATAATTATAAAATCCCAAAGTAGTGCCAAGACAATCCCCATCCGGACGAACATGTCCGGTGATGGCAACGGTCTTGGCCTCCTTTAAATATGTATCAAATTGAATCATCGATCTACTTATTCCTCAATCTCTTCCTGGCTAGAAGCATTCTCCTCATCGGATTCTTCCCCTAAATCCGCATTGACTTCATCAATTAATTTGGACATCTTAATTCCATATTCAATGGACTGATCCAAAATAAAAGTAATCTCTGGAGTATTTCTTAAATTCACACTGGTTGCTAACTGATGGCGGATATAACCTTCCGCACTCTTTAATCCTTTAATCGTATTCTTCTGGGACTCCTCATCTCCCAATACACTAATATAAGCCTTACAGGTCTTAAGATCGGGAGCAACTTCCACAGCCACCACACTGGTCATCGGATTGATTCTTGGATCCTTGATTTCATTGCGGATAATAATGCTAAGCTCCTTCAATACTTCTGAGTTAATCCGGGTATTCTTCACGCTATTCTTTCTCATAGTAACAGCCCCTTTCATCCGTACCATCTGACACGGCAGATTACGTACGTTTATTGTAATATTTTATCATATATGAAATAAATTATAAAGAAAAAATAAGGTCCCACCAAGGTGGGACCTTATCATACATTTGCTTCATGATGAAGGAAAGAACTAGTCTCTTGGAACCTCCACCATAATATATGCTTCGATCATATCGTCTTCCTGGGTGCCCTGGAAACCATCGAATACAAGACCACATTCGAAGCCTTCCTTTACTTCCTTGGCATCATCCTTGAAACGCTTTAAGGATGCAAGATCACCTTCGAAGAGAACTTCATCCACGCCCATACGTGTAATACGAACCTTACTATCTCTGGTGATACGACCATCGGATACATAAGCACCGGTAATCTGACCAACGCCAGATGCCTTGAAGGTCTGACGAACTACCAGATGACCAATCACCTGCTCTTCGTACTTTGGAGCAAGCATACCCTTTAAGGCGGTCTCCACATCATTGATTGCATCGTAGATGACCTTATAGAGACGAAGGTCAACCTTCTCACGGTCAGCTACAAGCTTGGCCTGATTATCCGGACGCACGTTAAATGCGATAATAATTGCATTGGATGCAGATGCTAATACAACATCGGACTCGGTAACATTACCAACACCACTGTGGATTACCTTAACAGCAACTTCCTCGTTGGAAAGCTTTAAGAGGGAACTCTTAACTGCTTCTACAGAACCCTGTACATCCGCCTTCACGATCAAGTTCAATTCCTTTAAGTTACCGGCCTGGATCTGGCTAAAGAGATCATCCAAGCTTAACTTCTGCTTGGTATCTGCAATCAACTTTTCCTTGCCCTCAGCAATAAAGGTCTCTGCAAAGGAACGTGCTTCCTTATCACTATCTAAGGAAACAATGATTTCACCTGCATTCGGTACATCATTTAAGCCCTGAATCTCTACTGGAGTAGATGGCTTAGCTTCCTTCACACGATTTCCCTTGTCATCAATCATGGCACGGATCTTACCATGGCAGGAGCCTGCAGCCACATTGTCCCCCACATGTAAGGTACCTTTCTGTACCAGGATAGTAGCCACTGGACCACGACCCTTATCCAACTTCGCCTCGATTACAAGACCACGAGCCTTACGGTTAGGATTTGCCTTAAATTCTGCAACTTCTGCAACTAAAAGAATGTTCTCTAATAATTCTGGAATACCCTGCTTGGTATGAGCGGATACTGGACAGAAGATGGTGGTTCCACCCCAATCCTCGGAAATCAAACCATATTCGGTAAGTTCCTGCTTTACACGCTCCACATTGGCAGCCGGCTTATCAATCTTATTTACTGCAACAATAATTTCGATTCCTGCAGCCTTGGCATGGTTGATTGCTTCGATGGTCTGTGGCATAACACCGTCATCGGCAGCAACAACAAGGATTGCAATATCCGTAGACTGAGCACCACGCATACGCATTGCAGTAAAGGCCTCATGACCTGGGGTATCTAAGAAGGTAATCTGCTCCCCATTAATCTCTACGGTATACGCACCGATATGCTGGGTAATACCACCGGACTCGGAACGAGTCACATTACTATCACGGATGGCATCCAAGAGAGAAGTTTTACCATGATCTACGTGACCCATAACGCACACTACTGGTGGGCGCTTCTTTAAGGTTGCCGGATCATCTTCCTCTTCCTTTAATAATTCTGCAATACGATCCACCTTAGGTGCATGCTCGCAGAGAATATCATAGTCCATAGCAATCTCTTCTGCGGTATCATAATCAATCTCCTGATTGATGGTAACTAATTTACCCTGTAAGAATAACTTCTTCACCAATGCGGATGGCTGCTGCTTCATCTTATCAGCAAGATCCTTAATGGTTAATACATCTGGAAGAATTAAAGTCTTAATTTCTTCTTCTGCAGGCTTGTCCACCTTCACTGGCTTAATGAATGCACCAGGACGATTGGATGCAAATTTGGTATTCTCACGCTCATCCATGTTGCGCTTTTCCTTCTTCACATCCACTCTGCGATCTACCTTACGTGCATCTGGCTTAACGCTAAAGTCTGCAGTAGCAATTGGCTTACTATCACGATCATTACGACGGCCATCACGATTGAATGGACGACGTTCTCCACCATTGCCATTGTTATCACGGTTGAATGGACGACGTTCTCCGCCATTACCATTATTATCACGGTTAAATGGACGACGCTCTCCGCCATTACCATTATTATCACGGTTAAATGGACGACGTTCTCCACCATTGCCATTGTTATCACGGTTAAATGGACGATGCTCTCCGTTGCCATTGTTATCACGGTTGAATGGACGACGTTCTCCACCATTGCCATTATTATCACGGTTGAATGGGCGACGTTCTCCATTGCCATTGTTATCACGGTTGAATGGACGACGCTCTCCATTGCCATTGTTATCACGGTTGAATGGGCGACGCTCTCCATTGCCGTTATTATCACGGTTGAATGGGCGACGTTCTCCATTGCCGTTATTATCACGGTTAAAATCGCGACGTTCTCCATTACCACGATTCTCATTATTTTTAGAAACGTTCGAACGATCATTACTCTTTTCACTGTCATTGGAGAACATACTGAAATCATAATTTCCCGTATTGGCACCCACGAACTTTCTGCGTTCTACTGGTTTCGCTGGTTCCTGAGGCTTATTGCTGGAAGTATTATTCTGATTTCGATTATTTCCGCCCAAATCCCTACGTCCATTGTTACTATTTTGTGGATTGTAGGTAGAAGTAACCACCTTTCGCTCGGAACGGTTGTTACCATTATTATTGGAATTATTACCATGCAAGGAAGAAACCACCTTCTTTGGCTGGGATGCATTATCACTTGCAGGCTTATTCTCAGACTTATCCACTGGAGTTGTCTTCGTTTCTACCTTGGCTGCAGGCTTTTCTGCTTCCTTCGCACCACCATTTGGCTTTACTCCAAATGCTTTATTTAAGGCTTTAATTTCTTCTTCACCAATATTATTATTGGCAGTCTTCACAGCAAATCCAGCTGCTTCTAGTGCCTTTAACACATCAGCGCTTTCCTTGTTATTCGACTTAGCATATTCATAAACTCTCATTTTTTCTGCCATATATCTATCTGCTCCTCTTTCCTATATGTTGTCATATAGTACTTATACTAAACACGGTCAACGGACTACAACTATTCTTTGTCGGGCAAACCCTCCTGATTTAATTGTTGGATCAGGGATTTTGCAAAACCTTCGTCATTCACAGAAATTGCAACTCGCATTTCCTTGCCAATGCACTGTCCTAATTGCTCCTTATCCCCATGTATGTATAACGGAACCTCGTAATAATCACACATATTGCGATAATCCTTTTTCGAGCGTTCCGATGCATCAACAGCCACAATCACAAGAAAGGACTTTCCTTCCTTTACACTGCCTTCCACCTGGAATTCACCGCTTTTTAATTTTCCCGCCTTTTGCGCAAGGCTTAACATAGAATAAAATCTATTTGGTTTCAAGCGTTCCAATCTCCTCTATTAATCGATTATAGGTCTGTGTACTAATCTCTCTCTTAAATGCCTTATGAAGTCCCTTGGTCTTCATGGCTTTCTCCAAGCAAGAAGCATTCTTGCAGATATAAGCGCCTCGACCATTCTTCTTTCCTGTAGGATCTAATTCAATTTCTCCCTCCGGAGTACATACCACTCGAAGTAAATCCTTCTTATCCTTCATCTCCTGGCATCCAATACATAGACGCTGTGGTTGTTTTTTAATCGTACTCATGTAGTAACTCCTATATTAATTACTCTTCGTCGTTACTTTCAACTTCCTCGACTTCATTCTCAGCATCCAATACTTCATATGGATCATCATAATATTCTTCATTGGATCCATCTGCAAAATCAGATTCCTTCTTAATATCAATCTTATAACCGGTTAATTTTGCTGCAAGTCTTGCATTCTGACCCTTTAAACCAATAGCAAGGGATAACTGATCATCTGGAACGATTACTTCTGCAGAGTTATCATCGTAAACCGTAACATTGACAACCTTCGCTGGGCTTAAAGCGTTAGCAATCAGTACTGCCGGATCTTCCACCCAATTAATAATATCAATCTTCTCACCACGAAGCTCATCTACTACCGCATTGACTCTGGCACCATTCACACCAACACATGCACCCACAGGATCCACATTGCTATCATGAGAACATACTGCCATCTTCGTACGGGAACCAGCTTCACGGCTAACAGCCTTGATTTCAACCACGCCGGACTTGATTTCGGTAACTTCTGCTTCAAATAATCTCTTTACAATTTCCGGATGTGTTCTGGAAACGATTACCTTCATAGAACGAGTATCATTACGAACTTCTACGATGTATAACTTAATACGCTCGGTAGGCTGGAATACTTCTCCCGGAACCTGCTCCTTCTTGGTAAGAACAGCATCAATCTTTCCAAGGTTTACATAGATATTATCATTATCATCAATCTTCTGTACCACACCGGTAACTAAATTACGTTCCTTCTCATAGTATTGATTGAAGATTAAATTCTTCTCTTCCTCACGAATCTTCTGCTGGATGACACTCTTTGCATTGCTTGCAACCACACGGGAAAATTCCTGGGACTTAATTGGAACATTCACTAAATCACCAAGGGATGCCTTGGAATTAATTGCAAGAGCCTTAGGAAGACTGATCTCGGTCAGATCATCATTGACCTGCTCCACAACGGTCTTCTGTGCTGCAACATCAAAATCACCGGTGTCGGCATTCACATTCACAACGATATTATCGCTCTTTCCATAATTCTTCTGGCATGCAGCAAGAAGGGAATTCTTAATTGCCTGGATAATCACATCCTTCTTGATTCCTTTTTCCTTCTCAAGAAGATCCAATGCTTCCATTAAGTCTTTATTCATTTCAATTCCTCCATATTCGGCCCTCGGCCATGTTATTTCTAAATCTTATTGATTGTCATAACCCCAACCTACGCTAACGCTTAGAGGTGGGGGATTTCTCCGAATGAGTTAAAAATCCAATGCTAAACGAACGATGGCAATTTCCTTACGGCTAAATGTCTGCTCGTTCTCATCCATGGTAATGGTAATGCTGTCCTTGGTATAGCTTGTTAAGGTTCCTTCAAATTCCTTCACACCATCCACTGCCTTGAATAATTTTACTTCCACATCTTTTCCGATACTTTTTTCAAAGTCCCGGTCCTTTTTTAACTGTCTTCCAAGTCCTGGGGAACTTACCTCTAGGATATATGCTTCTTTGATAAAATCCTCCGCATCTAATTTAGCTTCGATGCTATGGCTGATCTCCACACAATCATCAATGGTAATTCCGCCTTCCTTGTCCACATAGATTCGAAGATACCAATCAGCACCTTCCTTAACAAATTCCACATCCCATAAATCGTAGGAACCTGCCTCTAAAATCGGAGCAAGAAGACTTTCGGTACGCGTTTCATAAGTTTCTTTGAAAGCCACGGTACACCTCCCTTTTCGCATGCTTCATACAACGAAAAAGAGTGAACGCTTCGTCCACTCTTTCGTCATACCCATTATGCAGTAGCTCGTACGAGAATCGAACTCGTGATTCCGCCTTGAGAGGGCGGCGTCTTAACCTCTTGACCAACGAGCCATACGTGAGCCGTCTTCGCCTGTGACGACTCACAACAAAAGTTATTCTACAGCATCGTAAACACTTTTGCAAGTACTTTTTTTAAATTTTTCGTAAAACTTTAAGATTCCCGTAACCACGCTATTTCATGAAGTCAAATAGGCTTAACTGATTACTCTCTGGAAGACTTCCAAGAATTCCTAACCGATCCAATAAATCCGTCTGGGTGGAAGAAGCCTTGGTACGAAGTCTAAAGTCTTCCTTGGAAAGGAATTCTCCGCCCTTAGCACCTTCTTCAATGGCATTGGCCACATTATCTCCCAGTCCATCGATGGCACTTAGGGATGGCATGATTCTCTGCTTTCCATCCGCACTGGTCACAATCTGAAAATGCTTGGCCTTCGCCCGGAAGATATCAATCGGTTCAAATTCAATTCCTCTGGCATACATTTCCTGTACCAGACGCATATCCTTTAACTGATCCGCTTCCTTATTTTCAATGGTCTTTTCACTTTCCTTCCGACGCAGTCGCTCCATCTCAATCTCTAGCTTTTCTTTTCCCATGCACATCAGTTCATAAGAAAATGCTTTCGCACGGTTACTGTAGTAGGCCGCATAATATGCCAGAGGATAGAATACCTTACAGTAAGCGATTCTCCAAGCCATCATAACATAAGCTGCCGCATGGGCTTTCGGGAACATGTACTGAATCTTCTCACAGGACCAGATATACCAATCCGGAACGCCATGCTTCACCATTTCAGCCTTCCAGACCTCCCATTTTGGTTCCTTCTTTCCTGCTACTTTACCCTTACGTACTGCTTCCATGATTTTAAAGGCCATACCTGCTTCAAGACCCATGGAAATCAGATATACCATAATATCATCTCTGGTACAGATGGCAGAGGAAATCGTACATTTGCCCTCTGCAATAAGAACCTGTGCATTACCAAGCCATACATCCGTTCCATGGGAAAGACCGGCGATACGAACCAAATCCGAGAAATGCTGTGGTTTGGTATCAATTAACATCTGCATCGCAAAGTCCGTACCAAATTCAGGAATACCAAGACATCCAAGCTTCGTTCCCGGAATATCATCCGGAGTAATACCAAGAATTTCCGTTCCCTGGAAGAGACTCATCACCTCCGGACTATCTAATGGAATATCCTTCGGATCCACTCCCGTTAAATCCTGTAACATACGGATCATGGTTGGATCATCATGTCCTAAGATATCTAACTTTAACAGGTTATGATCAATACTATGATAATCGAAATGAGTGGTGACCACATGGCTGGTAATTTCATTGGCCGGATGCTGTACCGGGGTAAAGGTATTAATATCATGACCGATTGGAAGTACAACAATTCCACCCGGATGCTGACCAGTGGTACGCTTCACTCCCGTACATCCCTGGGCAATTCGAGCAATCTCTGCAGAACGCTTATGCTCCCCCTTGGTTTCATAGTATTTTGCCACATAACCATATGCGGTTTTATCTGCCACCGTACCGATGGTTCCGGCCTTAAAGGTCTGACCCTTACCAAAGATTACTTCCGTATAATCATGGGCCTTACTCTGATATTCACTGGAGAAATTCAAGTCAATATCAGGCTCCTTATCTCCATCAAATCCAAGGAAGGTTTCAAATGGAATATCATGTCCTTCCTTATTCAGCTTAGTACCACAATGCGGACAGATTTTATCCGGCATATCACATCCAGAACCACCCGCATATTTTTTTACTTCCTCCGAAGTGAAATCCACATATTTGCAATTCGGACATAAATAATGAGGAGGTAATGGATTGACTTCCGTAATTCCGGACATGGTGGCTGCTAAAGAAGATCCTACGGAGCCTCTAGAACCTACCAGATATCCATCCTCATTGGATTTCCATACTAATTTCTGAGCAATAATATACATTACGGAATATCCATTGCTGATAATGGAATTTAATTCCTTGTCCAGTCGCTCTAATACAATGGATGGAATTGGATCCCCATAAAGTTCCTTCGCATGGTTATAACAGATTTCCCGGAGTTCCTCATTGGAATTTTCAATGACAGGAGGACATTTCTCAGGGCTTACTGGACTAATTGGATCACATAGATCACAGATCTTATTGGAATTGGTAACCACCACTTCTTTGGCTTTTTCCATTCCAAGGAATTCAAATTCCTTTAGCATCTCATCCGTGGTCCGATAATAGTTTGATCCTAGATTTCCCACATCCATACGCATCTTGGTGGAGAAATGGATGATGCTTCGATAGATTTCATCTTCCGGTTCTGCAAAATGCACATCTCCCGTAGCAACCACCATTTTATTAAACTTCTCACCCAGGGCCACAATCTTACGATTGACTTCTTCAATATCTTCCCTGCTATGAATGGAATAACCATCATCCTCAATCATAAATAGATTATTGGAAGGTGGCTGAATTTCAAGGAAATCATAGAATTCCACAATACGAGCAATCTCTTCTTCGGAACGACCATTTAATACGGCATCGAATAATTCGCCATTGCAACAGCCAGAACCAATGAGCAGTCCTTCCCGATACTTTAAAAATTCGCTCTTTGGAATCTTCGGTTTTAAATTATAATAGCGAAGATGGGAGTCGGAAATTAAATGATAGAGATTTACTCGTCCCACTTCGGATGTAACAAGGATGGTGGCATGATGGGTTCGTAATTTACGAATCCATTCATCCGTTCGATCCGTTAAAGAATCAATGTCTTCCACTTTGGAGATGCCACGCTTCTTCATTCTGGCAATGAATTCCACAAAGATTCCTGCAGTACATTCCGCATCATCCACTGCACGGTGGTGACTTCCTAAGGAAACACCCACATTCTTTGCCACAGAATCCAGGGTAAAACGATTTAAGTTAGGCAATAAAGTTCGAGAAAGTGGAAGGGTATCCACAATGGTATTCTCCACAATCATTCCAAGATCCTTAGCTTTGGCTTTAATGAAAGAGGTATCGAACTCTGCATTATGCGCTACTAACATATCATCCCCACAGAATTCAATAAACTTCGGTAATACCACCTCAATAGGATCCGCATTCATTACCATGGAATCGTTGATATGGGTTAATTCTTCAATCTTACGTGGAATTGGTCGTCTTGGATTAATAAAGGTGGAGAAATGATCCGTAATCTCCCCATGCTCCACTCGTACTGCACCAATTTCAATAATGGTATCCTTATCCGCAGAAAAACCAGTGGTTTCAATATCAAAAACCACGAAGCGATCATCTAAAGTCTGCCCCTTAATATCCCAGGCAATGGTCTTTAAATCATCCGCTAAATACGCTTCCACACCATAGATGACTTTAAAATCCAGTTTTTCTCCATCATGGTTCTTCTCATACTTATCTTTAATCGCCTTAATGGAATGTAATGCTTCTGTAAAGCCCTGTACCACGCCATGATCCGTTACTGCCATAGCACGATGTCCAAAGCGAATGGCGGTACGAAGCATGGTATCTGCAGAAGATACGCCGTCCATTTCACTCATATTGGTATGAAGATGTAGTTCCACACGTTTTTCAAAGGCATCATCCTCACGAAAGACACGTGTATCCACGCCCTTTTTAATACCGGAAATATTGGAAATAGCAATTTCATGATCAAAGCGATCCATGGCTGCTACACCCTTTAATTTGATAAAATTGCCACTTTTAATGATCTTACGCATCTCTTCGAGCTGATCATTCACCACAAATTGCTTACAGGTTAAGGTATCCGTAAAATCCGTAACACCAAAGAGAATAATGGTCTTCTCATTCCTAAGCTGTCTCTCCTCCACGGAAAGAATCATACCGGCAATGACCACTTCTCCCATATCTTCCACAATGGTATGAATTCCGATTGGTTCCTCTTCAAAATCCCTTCCCCATAATACATCCGGGTTATCGGATTTTTGATAACGACCATATCCTCGAGAGACTCCACCACGGAAGGAGGAACCATTGCCACTTCCATAGGAAGGGCGTCCTTCCTGGCCCTGTGCTTTTCCATTGCCATTCCCATTACCACTGGACGCATTGGAAGACTTGGCAGAGTCGTTCGTATACTGACTCCAGGACTCCTCCGGAATTGCAGGCAAAGAACCATCCCCACTTTTCTTTTCTCCGGATTCTTTCGAAGATTTCTGATCTCCTTCTAGCTTCTTTCCTTCTACAGTTCCATTCTTTCCTTGATCCAGAGCGCCATTCATTTCCCCATCCTTTTTCGCTTCGGACTTGGCCTTCTTTTCCTCTTCCGCTTCCATGCGATAGAGACGATTACTAATGACCTGGGTTGCATGCTGGAATTTATATTCGGTTTCTTTTAAATATTTATATTCAAATTCCTGATCAAAGATAAAATGAAGGACAATATGAATTCCAAATCGCTTTATAAACAGATGCTCAATCTCCCGCTTCATTCGGTCCGCATAGGCATCGGAGAGAATGGAGGCAGAAGCATGTAGGGTAAGTTCTTCTTCTCCTGTAAATTCTTCTTTCGCATCCCGTAAGATTCCATAAGCTAATGGGTCCACCCGCTTATATTCTTCTAACAGACTTGGTTTATAGATTTCCCAAAGATTTTTCGCATTGTACATTTCTGAAAGATGATAGGTCTCCACAAAATGAACCGAAATATTGGATTTTGGATCCAACTGTCGAAGTACCTGATCTTCCATCTTGAAAATCAGTTCCTTTTCCAAGAGATAGTTGGCACTGATATAGAAGCGATATTCATCCCCCGCAGGAGATGCCGTTACACGGTCCAAAGAAACTTCGGAAAAAGCATCTTTTAAATCATCATTCAATTTTAATGAGGAAAATACATTTAAAAACTTCTCTCCCAATTCTTACACCCCTACTTTTTTCTTGCCTAAATCGTTCCAGGGATTAAGAATTCTCTACATTCTCTCCCCAATGGTCCAGCTCCCAACGAAGAGCATCCAAGGCTTCATTCTCATTCACTTTTCGAATTACTTCGCCCTTCTTAATGATCAGGGCAATTCCTACACCACCTGCGATACCAAGATCCGCTTCCTTCGCTTCTCCAGGGCCATTCACAGGACATCCCATGACTGCCACTTTAATATTCAGATGATCATAATGCTGACATAAGGTTTCTACTTCATTGGCAAGGCCAATCAGATTAATTCTGGTACGACCACAGGTTGGACAGGATACACAATCGATGCCGGAGTTAAGCTTTCCTAAGGACCGAAGAATGATCTTAGCCGCCTTAATTTCCTCCACAGGATTGCCTGTTAAAGACACACGAATGGTATCTCCAAGATTCTCATGTAACATAATTCCAAGTCCCACTGCAGACTTAATACTTCCGGAGAATACCGTGCCGGATTCCGTGATTCCAATATGAAGTGGATAATTCATCTCCTGACAAATCAGCTCATGAGCTTTCACACACATCATGACATCGGAGGATTTAATACTAACCACCAGATTGTCATAGCCAAGATCCTCAATAATATGAATCTTATCCAAGGCACTTTCGACAATTCCCTCCGCCGTTACTTTGCCATATTTTTCCACAATATGCCGTTCCAAGGATCCGGAATTCACCCCCACACGGATTGGAATATTCCGCTCCTTAGCCACATCCACCACTTTCTTAATCTTATCGATGGAACCAATATTTCCAGGATTGATACGAATCTTATCTGCCCCATGCTCCATGGCAGCAATGGCTAACTTATAATCGAAGTGAATATCCGCAACAATAGGAATATGCACCTGCTTCTTAATCTCTGCCAATGCTTCGCAGGCTTCCTTGGTAGGAACAGCACAACGAATAATATCGCATCCTGCTTCCTCCAATTCCAAAATCTGTGCCACCGTAGCAGCCACATCTTCCGTACGGGTATTGGTCATGGACTGAATCATAATAGGATTTCCGCCGCCAATCACCTTATTACCAATATGAATCACTTTCGTTGAATCATGATCGAACTTCATATCAACACTCCTTTATTATACAAAAACAATCGGCATAAAATCGGACTTATAAACCTGACGTTGTCTTTTTATCTCTAACGATCTTTCTCCCACCTACGCTAACGCATAGAGGTGGGGGATTTCTCCGACTGAGTTAAAATAGGGACAAAATATCCTTCGCTGTTACATATACCATTAAAAGCATCAATAATACAATGCCCACCAAATGTACCAGACCTTCTTTTTCCTTTGGCACTTTCTTTCTTGTAATGGCCTCAATGAATAAAAATACTAACCGTCCGCCATCCAAGGCTGGAAGCGGTAAAAGATTCATAACACCTAAATTAGCCGAAAGCATTAATGCCATACTAAGAAGATTTAATACCACATAATATAATCCATCGGATTTACTCTCTTCCACCACATCGCCAATCATGGAAACCACACCCACCGGGCCGGATAGGTCATTCACCGAAGCATCCCCCTGAAAGAGCATTCGAAGAGAAGCAAGCACCATCTGAATATTATAACGCACTTCATGAAATCCCATGGCGATGGTTTCCAGGGGACCCGCCTCTTCTCTTGGGGCATAGACGGTAAGACCATCATCAAATCCCTTGACTAAAGTAACTTTTGGCGTCATGGAGACTACCAGGGAATCCTCCCCGCGAAGCACCTGAAGTGTTAACAAATTCCCGCCATTTGCATTGATTTTATCCACAATTTCATCCGCATTTTGAACAGGAATACTATTAACCATGGTGATTTGATCCCCCACCAGAAGTCCAGCTTGACCGCCCGGTCCATCCTCTGCAACAGAAGCAATGGTTCCGTCTTCGGATACGGAAATACCCACACGGTAATACTCCCTCTCATAATAAATCGGAGAAACTACGGTGGTATAACGAACACCATCACGCTCATACACGATGGTCATTCGTTCCGATGGGAAGGCTAATTCCTGCAAGGAGTAATCCTTAGCAAATGTAACCACACCCCCATTGATTTTCTTAATTACATCTCCCGATCTAAGCCCGGCTTCGTAAGCGGCACTGCCTTCCTCCACCTGGTATACCACGGGCTTTTGATACCCTGCATTGGCAATTAAAATCACGCCCAAGACAAAGGCTAATAGGAAATTAAATATAGGACCTGCAGCAATGGCTGAAATTCTTGCCCATACTGACTTCGATCCAAAGGAATTGGGAGCATCTTCATCCTCTCCATCCTGTCCAACCATCATACAGTATCCACCGATGAGTAACAGTCGAATGGAATATAGGGTTTCCCCCTTCTTCCAATGCAGTATGGTTGGTCCCATACCAAGAGAAAATTCCGTCACCCCAATGCCATTGGCTTTGGCCACAATAAAATGACCAAATTCATGAATAATAACAATGACACTGAGAACTAATAAAGCAATAAGAATATTCATGCTAACTCCTTGTGATCCTGCGTTAATACTACTTTGCTAAGGACTTTGCAATAAATTCATAAGTCCAACGTTCCGTTTCTAAGATATCATCCACCGATGGATTTTCTATGAACGAACTGGCATTCATACTTTCCTCAATGAGACGAGGAATATCTAAAAAGCCAATCTGACGATTTAAGAAAAGTGCTACCGCACGCTCATTGGCTGCATTAAAGACCGTAGGAAGATTTCCACCACTTCGACCTGCTTCCCAGGCTAGTGCAAATCCACGGAAGTTTTCAGGATCCGGTGCTTCAAAAGTCATCTGGGAAAGTTTTGCAAAATCTAAGCGCTCACTGTCCAAATATCTACGATGTGGATAATACAACGCATAGGAAATCGGAAGACGCATATCCGGTGAACCAAGCTGCGCCATCACGCCGCCATCCTTAAACTGCACCATGGAATGAATCACACTCTGTGGATGAACCACCACCGTAATATGATCAAAATCCACGCCAAACAGCCACTTCGCTTCCATTACTTCCAAGCCCTTATTAACCATGGTTGCTGAGTCAATGGTAATCTTACGACCCATGGCCCAATTAGGATGCTTTAAGGCATCTTCCACACGAACCCCTTCCATGGCATCCCTCTTCCATCCACGGAATGGTCCACCGGAAGCTGTAATCAGTAATCGCTCCACTTCCCCCGCATCTTCCTTATGAAGACACTGGAAAATCGCAGAATGCTCACTATCCACTGGAAGAATTCGCACATTGCACTCCTTGGCAAGGGGCATGATCAGATGTCCGGCGCATACCAGGGTCTCCTTATTGGCAAGGGCAATATCCTTTCCTGCTTTCATGGCAGCAATGGTTGGACGAATGCCAAGCATTCCCACAATGGCAGTCACTACAATCTCGGCATCCTTCGCACAGGCCACTGCCATCAGTCCATCCATTCCCGTAAGAATTTCTATCTTTTCCTCACCCAGCAGCTTTTTTAATGCTTCTGCTTCCTTCTCTCCGGCTACGGATACGAAGGAAGGATGAAATTCTGCAATCTGCTTAGCCAATAACTCCACATTGGTTCCTGCAGAAAGAGCCACCACCTCCAGATCTTTATTCTGTCTTACCACATCCAATGTCTGAGTTCCAATCGAACCTGTGGAACCAAGAATACTAATTTTTCTCATACCTACCACCTTTAGAAAATTATAGACAATGCGCTCCAATTGAACGCATTGTCCACATCAATCCTTTATTTTGTAAACATTAAAATACATACATAGATCACCGGAGCAATAATGATAATACTATCAAATCGATCCATGATTCCGCCATGTCCCGGAATTAAGGTACCATAATCCTTAATCTCATAATTTCTCTTAATCGCAGATGCAGCTAAGTCACCCACCACGCTAATTACTGCGCCAATACCACAAGCCACTGCAAATGCTACCGTAGGATTATGGATTGCTCGAATATAATCTCCAAATAAGAATCCATACAGTCCACCCACTAAGGTAGCTGCAAGAATTCCACCCACAAAACCTTCCACGGTTTTCTTCGGAGAAAGTACAGGAGCAAGCTTATGCTTTCCAAAAAGCATTCCACTAAAATAGGCCGCCGTATCATTTAACCAGGAGCAGATAAATACTAAAAGCGTATATAAAAAGCCGTCCGGCAAGGAACGAATTCGAATCATATAGGATAAGAATACGCCCACATAGATAAATCCACTAAATCCAGCAAATACCTTGATGGCATCAAACTTTGGGAAAAAGATTACATAGGCACATAAAAATGCAATTAAGGTAAGAATTGCCAGTAAATTAGCTTCTTTCTGATACCCCAAAATCACCATTCCATCATAACAAAGAACAGCCACATAACCAAGAATTCCTAAGATGGTTCGTTCCATCTGAAACACACGATATAATTCATACAATCCAATGAAGGAAATTCCTATAAAGAGTGGATTCCACAAAATTGGACCCGCAAATAAACAAGCAGCCATAATGACAACGAGGATAATTCCACTGACTACACGAGTTTTCATATCTTATTCCTCCTTGCGGCCACCGAAACGACGTTCTCTCGCATTGTATTTCTCGATTGCCTTAATGAGTTCATTCTTATCAAAATCCGGCCAAAGCACTGTTGGGAAATAGAATTCCGTATAACATAACTGCCAAGGCAAGAAATTGGATAACCGTTCTTCCCCACTGGTTCGAATAAGTAAATCCGGATCTGGAAGTAATTTCGTATCAAGATGATTACTAATCATCTCTTCGGTAATCTCTTCCGGTTTTAACTTTCCTTCCTGAACCTGTTTTGCCATATCCACCATGGCACGACGCAGTTCATCCCGGCCACCATAGTTTAATGCAATCGTAAAGGTTAATCCTGTATTCTTAGCAGTCATCTCCTCTAACTGCTCAATGGTAGCAACAATATCCGCAGCCAACCCGCTCTTATCCCCAATTACAAGAACACGCATATTATTCGAGGTTGCACGCTTAATACAATCCTTTAAATAATTTCGAAGAAGTAGCATTAATGCGGACACTTCTTCCGAAGAGCGCTTCCAATTCTCAGTGGAAAAAGCATACACCGTAAGATATTTAATCCCAAGATGATAAGCATCTTCACAAATTTGTTCCACAGCCTTACTGCCTGCAGAATGACCAATATTTCTTGGAACGTGATGAGCCTTGGCCCAACGACCATTTCCATCTAAAATAATTGCCACATGGTTGGGTACTCGAAGTCCTAAGTCTTCATTGAACTGATCCATGATTTTCTCTCCTTAAAAAAAGCTGTTACCATCACAAAGTAACAGCTTAGTATTGGTATATCCTTATACAGTAAGAAGTTCCTGAGACTTTGCGTCAATCGCCTTATCAATCAAATCGATATATTTGTCCGTAAGCTTCTGAATATCAACCTCTAAATTCTTCTGCTCATCCTCAGAGATTTCTCCAGCCTTAACCTGCTTCTTGGAATCATCCATAGCATCTCTACGAACATTACGAACAACAACCTTGGCATTCTCGCCCTTCTTCTTAATATCCTTTACTAATTCCTTACGACGTTCCTCCGTAAGTTCAGGGAAAATCAGACGGATTACCTTACCATCATTATTCGGAGTAAGACCAAGATCAGAAACAAGAATGGCCTTCTCGATTTCCTTAATTAAACTTGCTTCCCATGGCTGAATCTGAATCATTCTAGCTTCCGGTACGGATACATTGGCAACCTGCTGAATGGAGGATGGGGTTCCGTAATAATCCACACGCAGATGATCTAAAATATGTGGATTCGCACGACCTGCACGAATCGTAGTAAAATCAGTCTTTAACGCCTCTAAACTCTTTTCCATTTTCTGTTCAAACATTGATAAATCGCTCATGATAATCTCCCTCATTCATTCTATGATAATTAATCACAGGTTACTACAGTACCTGTAAAATTGCCTGTTAAAGCATTTAAAATACTCTGATGTTCATTTAAGCCAAATACTAAAAGTGGAATATGATTTTCCATACACATTACCGAAGCAGTCATATCAATCACTCCCAATTTCTGCTCAACAACCTGGGAAATACTGATAGAATCATACTTCTTAGCTTCTGGATGAAGCTTTGGATCCGCATCATATACACCATCAATGGCCTTTGCTAAAAGAATTGCATCCGCTTCCATCTCAATGGCGCGAAGTGCAACACCAGTATCCGTTGAAAAATAAGGATGACCCGTTCCACCGGCAAAGAATACTACCATTCCCTTGGCAAAATACTTATTGGCACGATCCTTAGAAAATAACTTGGTCATACTACCCACTTCAAATGGAGTCAATACATTGGTCATAATTCCATTAGCACGGAATACCTCAGAAACATAGATACAGTTCATCACTGTTGCTAACATTCCGATGGAGTCAGCCTTCGTACGGTCAATCTGATCATTGGAACGACCTCTCCAATAATTTCCACCGCCAATCACAATTCCGATTTCCATCTTACGATTCAGTAATTCTTTCACCTGAAGGGCAATTTCATTAATGATTTCATCATTGTACTTGCCATCCTTCGCCAGTGCTTCCCCACTAAGCTTTAAGATTACTCTCTTATATTCCTGCATGATTAATTCTCCTTAAAGAATGCTGTCGGACTTACATCCGCATATACTTGTGAACAACGTCCATCAATGGCCGCTCCAATATTAATCTGAACGGACTTGGACTTGATATCACCCATCACAATTGCAGTTCCATCCACGATCACTGGTCCATGAACATCAATCAGACCCTTGACAGCACCGGCTACCACCGCACTGGTACCTTCAATATTACCAATAATTACGGAACCACTACCAATCTTTACAGAGCCGCTACAACTTACATTACCTGTAATATGTGCATTATTGGCAAAGATTTCTGCCGCTGTCACATCACCAAAGATGGATCCTGTAAGGACTAACTTACCGCGACAATGTACATTTCCTTCCACACTACCTGCAATATCCAAAGAACCTTCTGCCATCAAATCACCCTTTACCGTAAGGCCCGGAGTAATTGTCGCAGTCTCATCCAATGGTGCTTTCTGCTCCATATTCTGTTCTTGTATATTCATCTCATCCATTTTTGGTGCATCCTTACTTGGGGCTACCACAGCATCTTCCACCACGGGAGCCATCATTACTTCTTCCATCACAGGAATTTCTTCTACAACTGGAATGTTCTC
>JAILGS010000060.1 GCA_024696615.1 Lachnospiraceae bacterium | reverse complement strand
ACCAAGGCTGTAGAAACTACGAAAGCTTCTGAAACTACCAAGGCTTCTGAGACTACGAAAGCTACAGAAACCACTAAAGCTACGGAAGCAACCACGGCAGCGAATAAGAATGCAACGGTGACCATTGTTTTTGAAAATATTAATAATGCCACCAAGGCCTCCCATCTATTATATGATGCAGGTATTATTACGGATGAGGAAGCATTTTTAGAATATCTGAAGAAAGAGCAGTTGGATCGTGTGATTGGAGAAGGGGAATTTACCTTTAAGAAGGGGATGACCTTCAAAGAAATTGCAGATATTATTACCTAAGAAATGCTTTGGTTTGAAACACATTTGGACGGAAGCAACGTATGGAAAGAAAAACATGCATCCCATGGAAGAATTATCTTGCATGGGATGTTTTTTTGTGTTATGATGTCATCTGTGTGTGGTCATAGTGACTGCCACCATGGGAAGAACCCATGAATAACCTAAATTCACGTATGGGGAGAGTTTGAAAGGTGTCAGGTTACGCCCCTGATGTTCAATTTCTAAGAACCATGCGGAAGATCTAACCTTAAGGAGGTAATACAATGAGCGTAATTTCAATGAAGCAGTTATTAGAGGCAGGTGTTCATTTTGGACATCAGACAAGAAGATGGAACCCTAAGATGGCAGAGTACATCTACACAGAGCGTAATGGTATCCATATCATCGACTTACAGAAGTCTGTAGTGAAGGTTGATGAGGCTTACAACGCAGTAGGTGAAATCGCAGCTAACAATGGTACTATTCTTTTCGTTGGTACTAAGAAGCAGGCTCAGGATGCTGTAAAGGTAGAAGCAGAGCGTTGCGGTATGTACTATGTGAATGAGAGATGGTTAGGTGGTATGCTTACCAACTTTAAGACCATCCAGTCTAGAATTGCTCGTTTAAACGAGATCAACAAGATGAAGGAAGATGGTACTTTCGATGTACTTCCTAAGAAGGAAGTTGCTCAGCTTACCAAGGAACTTGAGAAGCTTGAGAAGAACATTGGTGGTATTCAGAACATGAAGAGAATCCCAGATGCAATCTTCGTAGTAGATCCTAAGAAGGAAAGAATCTGCGTACAGGAAGCTCATGCACTTGGTATTAAGTTGATCGGTATTGCAGATACGAACTGTGATCCAGAAGAATTAGATGTAGTAATCCCTGGTAATGATGATGCTATCCGTGCTGTAAAGCTTATCGTTGCTAAGATGGCAGATGCTGTTATCGAAGCAAAGCAGGGTCTTGAAGAAGTAGTATCCGCTGAAGAAGCTGAGAAGGTTGAAGAGACAGAAGCATAATTAATCATTATTCATGGAGGTATATAAAGATGGCAGAAATTACCGCAAGTTTAGTTAAGGAATTAAGAGAAGCTACTGGTGCTGGTATGATGGATTGCAAGAAGGCATTATCTGATCCAGAAGTTAATGGCGATATCGATAAGGCTGTAGAATTTCTTCGTAAGAAGGGTCTTGCAGCTTCCGCTAAGAAGGCTAATAGAATTGCAGCTGAGGGTGTTGTTAAGACAGCAATCTCTGCTGATGGTAAGAATGCAGTTGTAGTTGAAGTAAACTCTGAAACAGACTTCGTAGCTAAGAATGAGAAGTTCACTTCTTATGTTCAGGAAGTTGCCGATCAGGCACTTACTTCTAGCGCAGCTACAGTAGAAGAGTTCTTAAATGAAAAGTGGGCTTTAGATAGCACACTTACTGTTTCTGAGAAGCTTTCTTCTATGGTTGCATTAATTGGTGAGAAGTTAACCATTCGTCGTTTCGAGAAGATTTCTGGTGATGCAGTTGTTTCTTACATCCATGGTGATGGAAAGATCGGTGTATTAGTAGCTGCTAATACCACTGCTGTAAACGATGAAGTTTCTGAGTGCTTAAAGAACGTAGCAATGCAGATTGCAGCTATGAATGCAAAGTATGTTACTTCTGATGAGGTTCCAGAAGATTACAAGAACCATGAGCGTCAGGTAATCGCTGAGACTGTTGCAGCTGATCCTAAGTTCGCTGGTAAGCCTGAGAAGGTTATTGCTGGTGCAATCGAAGGTAAGTTAAACAAGGAATTAAAGGATGTTGTTTTATTAGAGCAGGAATATGTTAAGTCCATGGATGATTCTGATAAGACAGTTAAGAAGTATGTAGAGAAGGTGGCTAAGGCTACTGGTTCTAACCTTTCTGTAAAGTCCTTCGTACGTCTTGAGCGTGGTGAAGGTCTTGAAAAGAAGGTTGATGACTTCGCTGCTGAAGTTGCTGCTCAGGCTGCTGCTGCACAGAATTAATTCCTGTAGAATTGATTTAATACAATTAGCAACAATTGATCCCGGTATAGGATACTATACCGGGATTTTTTTATGAAATCCCAAGGGATGGTGTTAACTTGTGTAAATAAAGAAAATAGGGTACAATATAATATGAATATTTTTGTCCACTTTTCAATTGGAGGATTAGAGAGGAGCCCTCATCCATGCATCAAGGGGAAGACATTAATGGAGGTGAAGAATGTTGAAAGAAGAGATTTCTTCTGAATCAAATACACAAGTTTTGCAAGGGGAAAAACCAAAGAAAAAACATCGGGTAAGACGATATAAAAAGCCTGCTTCCGATGCAGCCAAAAAGGATGAAAATTCATCCAAAGAGGAAGCGACTAAAATTATTAAGCAAGAAAAGTCTAAAAATGCTCAGGCTAGAAAGCAGGAGAAGGCTTCGCAACCTAATAAGGGGAAGAAACCTAAGAAAGCCAAGGATACAAAGCAGGTGGCGAAAAAGGATTTGGAACATATGGCTTCTGCGGAGGACATTGCTAGAGAAATTTCTATGCAGAAGGAAAGAAAGCGCCCAGAACGACCAGAAAAATTAAAGAGTCTGGATGAGTATTTTGCCTTGAATCCACAGTCGGAGAAAGAGGAACAGAAAGTTTCTCCAAAGAATGAGACGAAAGCCAAGAATGCTGAAACGAAGAAAGTGGAAGCGAAGAAACCAGAAGAAGCGAAAAAGGCGGAAGCGAAGAAGTCTGGGAAGAAGCCACCAAAGATGGTTGAAGTGAAGAAGCCGGTACAAGCGCCAAAGACCATGGAAGTGAAGAATCCGAAAAAGAAGTCTGAAAAACCTAAGAAGGTTCAGGAGACTCAGAAGGATCAGAAGACTCAGAATCATAAAAAGAAATATTCCTTTTATTATGCGTCTTCTAGTAAAATCCTACATGATCAAAGTTGTAAATTAATTAATGATATTCCAGAAAGCAGACTTCATGGTAGTGATGAATATATTGAATCCATGAAACAGTGTCCTGTATGTGCGTATCAGGCCTATCTGCGTGTGGGTGCCAAGGATTATCAGAATCTTTCGGAATATCTGAAGTTCTTCCAGGAGATTGGATTATCTCCAGAACTTGCCCATCATATGTATATTGAGAAACGGATGAAGACAGAATTCGATACGCAAGCTATGGAACTTGTGGTTCGGGATCGGGAAGATACCTGGAAAATCCTGAAGGTGGGAAATTCCGGTAAAGTACGTCTGATGCATAATAATTATCGGGTGGACGAGAAAAAACACCGTGTATTTATTAAGGGATATCATGTGCAAAGTGAATTTACCAGCATGTGCCGTCCGGAGGATTGTATCTCCACCATTGAGAATTATTCCTTTAATATCCATCGTTTTGATGCTTCCATGGCTAAGATTAAGGCCAGGGAAGAGGAAGGACTCGCCCAGGAAGAACGTAGTGCCGGTACGGAAGAAAAGAAGGATGGATTCTTTAAGAAATTAACGGATCTTTTCCGCAGAGAGGATTGTACGAAGGACTCCCAAGGAATGGAAGGGAAGGATGGAGATTTTCGAAAAGATGTGTTCTTCCGAGATCTTCATGTGGATTTAACGGATTTTACCAGTGTGAAGGATGGATATCCAAAGACTGGAACGATTTGTTTATATCTGTGGCGGGATGTGGATGGCAATTATCGTCTGCAGACCGGTGTGTATGAAGGTCGTGGAAATTTTGTGGTACAATATGGGGACCGTAAAATTTTTGACCGAGTAAAAATTGTAGCATGGAAGAAATTGAATGATATTGTCGTAATTGGTAAGGAAAATTACTTATAAGAGGTCATCTTTACCAAAAAATGATTACAATTTTTCAAAAAATACAAAAAAAATCGTTATGTATACAAAAAAGTACGAATCCGCCTTGAATCCACAAGGTGGTTTTGCTATAATTAAGTTTGGTTTTTAATGTATATTTTTAATTTTGTATAAAGAGGATCAGTTATGGCAGAGTCAAAGTATAAGGTTATTAAAGTAATTAATCAAAGTGAATGGACCCAGGATTGTCCATTATTCCTAGTACGTAGCCAGATTATTTTGCATACTGAATCTGGAAAATTATTCGTTGTGAATGAATTTGCGAATATTGGTTTTCAGAATGTGAAAGGTTGCGTAATCCGCATGGAATGTAGGGGAGAGAATGGTGAACTCCTTGGTAATGTGGATAATTGTGCATACCAGAACTTGGATATTGCTCGTAATGCAGTATTTGGTGGTAATAAGTTATTCGGTCTTCCAGAAGGAACGAATGAAATTGGTGTGATTGTAAAGTCCGTGACCAATGCGGATGAAACTACATATACCAATACTGCAATGCGTCGTGGTATTAAGATTGCCAATCCTGTAAAAATTGATCCGGCAGATGAAGCATATGATGTATTATCCGAACGTGTTGGTGCGGAAGGTGTAAAGATTAAGTTCTGGCCACAGAAGTTTGAAGGTGGTTGGAGATGTACCTGTGCACAGATTAATTCGGATTCGGTGGATGTATGTCCATTATGTGGTGTAAAGAGAGAATTTGCTGTAGAGCAGATGGACCGCGAAGGCATCCTTGCTTACAAGGAGCAGTTACGTAGAGAAGAAGAAGAGCGTATTCGTAGAGAAGAAGAAGAGCGTCAGGCTGCTATTCGTGCAGAAGAAGAACGTAAGCGTAAGGAAGAGGAAGAGCGTCTTCGTAAGGAAGAAGAAGAGCGTCAGGCTGCCATCCGTGCTGAGGAAGAGCGCAAGCGTAAGGAAGAAGAGGAGCGTAGAGCTCAGGAGCGTGCTCGTCTGGATGCTTTGATGGCTAAGAAGGAAGCAATTCAGAAATATAACATGAAGCAGCGTGTTAATGATATCAAGCGTGCATTCATTTTGATCGTTCTTTCCATCAGTATCATTGTAATTGGTGTGGTTGGTTTTGGTTTCTACCAGACAGCCCGTACCGCTTCCCGTTATGACTCAGCTAAGAATACAGCTGCCAGTGCAACCACTGTTGCGGATTACGAGAAGGCAATTGCTGGATTTACCTCCCTTGGTTCTTATCGTGATTCCGAGTCCATGGTAAAGCAGACCAAGTACGATTATGCAGAGGCTTTAATTGGTGAGAATCGTTATGAAGAAGCGATTAATGTTTATAAGGAATTAGGCTTATATAAGAGTTCTGCTCAGAATATCCCACAGACCTATTTAAAGTGGGGTGATTATGCAAGAGCTTCTAGTGATTACGAGCAGGCATATTATTGTTATGAACATGCAGGAAGTCTTGCAAGTTCTGAAGTAAAGTATCAGTTAAGTTTTGATTATGGTTCTTATTTAGTAAGTCAGAATCAGTACGCCGAAGCTGTTGAGGTTCTTGATAGTCTCGGTGTTCGTGATATGAGTGGTGTGGATACTTTACTTGCTAAGTGTTACTATGGACTTGGTGATGCTGCATTTAAGAGTAGGGATTATACTACTGCTATTGAATATTTCAATAAGTGTATTGGTTATGATAATACAGAAAATTATCTTCGTCAGACCTATTATATGTTAGCACAGCAGTATGATCAGAAGCAGGATTATGAGAATGCTTATAATTGCTATGTGAATGCAGGTGATTATAATGATGCTTCCGATCGTAAGGATATTCTTGTTATCCGTCTTGCTGAGCAGTATGCTGCGGAGAAGAATTATAATAAGGCTGCTGCATATTATAACCGTGCAACGGATTTGGAACAGGCAAATCAGGATGTTTACTACGAAACAATGTACTACTATGCTGAGTACATGTTAAAGAGTAATGTTACAGAGCGTGTTTATAATATTTATAAGATGGTTCCAGCTGCGGATTATCCAGATGCTGCTGAGAAGGCTAAGATTATTGGCGAATATATTGATTATGTTGGTACTTATAAGGCAACCAGCGATGGGGCTAACCCAGCAGAAGTATATGTTCGTATGATTGTTGTTGACGGTGTTGTTTCCATGCGTGCCAATGGTTCAGCCGTTGATATGAAGACCTTAAAGGCCGGTAATATTACTTTGAATAAGAATGGTACAGCTACTGTAGTTGAAGGCGATGCAACCTATTCTTATGAAAAATAATATTGATTTCAATTGATTTTATGGGCAAGTTGTTTCAACTTGCCCTAAAGTATTTTTTTATAAATCATAATCTTTAGATGAAAAAAAACCTCTTTTGAGGTGCGAGGATTAATTTTGTAACGGGGGATTTTAGTCTATGGATAAGACAAGATTTAAAGCCCAAAAGATGATTATGCAGCGTTCTAAGCTGAATAATTGTCCTGTGGTTCCTTTGAAGTCTACAATTTATAAGGACTTACAGACTGGAAAACTTGCATTTACCAATGTGTTTAAGAATGCATCACAGGTACGAGTAGAAGGAATTGCTATTCGTATTTCCTGTTTTGATGATGATTTAAAATTAATTGGTACAATTAAAAACTATCAATATAAGAATTTAACGGTGGGATATGAGCAGGAATTTGGTTCTGAGAAATTTGTTGCATTACCAAGTGATGCTATTACCAATTTAGCAGTTGCTGTGACTCACGTGGATTTGGCAGAAGGATTTTATTGGGATGAATCCACTGGCCGTGTGATGAATGTGCATGATGAGGATCGTGTGAATACGGTAACCATTGACATTCCAGTTGTGGATGCACCATCCGTACCAGGTCAGGAGACCGTACAGATGCCAATTATTCCAGATGTTGTGGAAACTCCAGCACCAACCACTCCAGCACCAGCTGCTTTGGTAACACCTGTAGCTTCAACATCAACTACACCAGTTGCACCAGCAGCTTCTGCTACAGTTTCAGTGGCAAAAACTACACCAGAAGCTACTACCACCAGTGATTTGAATAGTTCCGCTCCTTCGGAGACTGGAAGTGAGGAACCACATAATGTAGTAACTTATAATCCGCTCTTATATGGAAAGCCATCTGCACCACTTCCTGGACGGGAGACAGTTCCAACAACTTCTTCCGCATCTCCTATAGCGAGTGATGCAAAGGTGGATGGAATGGATGCCAAAACCAGTATGGCAGGCTCTATGGAACCTTCACCAAGTGCAGTTTCTTCGGAACCTTCACCAAGTGCAGTTTCTTCGGAGACTTCATCAAGTGTATCTTCTTCGGAGACTTCATCAAGTGCAGCCGCATCAAGTGTACAGACAGCTACAGGAGCAGTTCCTTTAGCAGAGGGAAGTCCAGTTCCAGGCAGACCGGATCTTACTTCCATGGATGTGGAATATACATATACTCCACCGGAGAGTAAACTTAAATCCTTAGTGAATAAAGTGAAGGAAGTGCTTCCTGAAAAGAAGAATAAGCCGGATGAAACCAGTCAATATGTTAATCCAGCCCTTCTTTCTTCTGCAGAAGAAAGACCACCGGAGCCAGAAGTTGATCCGGAAGTGGTTAAGGCAGAAAAGAAAAAGAAGAGAAATCGTATCATTAAGCGTATTGTGCTTACCTGCGTTTTTCTTGCAGTGATTGCAGCTGGCGTGATTGCATTTATGATGTATCAAAAGTATGATACCTACAATCGTGCAGCACGGTATGTGGAAACAAAGCAGTTTGATTATGCCATTAGTTCCTATACCAAGCTTGGTAATTACAAGGACTCCCAGGCTTTATTACTTCAGGCAAAGGAGAAGAAGGCTGCTTATTTAGCAGAAACCCATGATTACAGTGGAGCAATTGAGATTTATAATACTCTTGGCTTGAATGATTTAGTAACACAGACCTATAATGACTGGGCATTGTATTATTGTGAAACAGGAGATTATAATTCTGCCTCCTCCTTAGTGAGCGCAGGTGCAGTATCCTATCGGGATGATGTGAAGATGAAGATCCAGTATGGTATTGCAAATCAGTATTTTAACTCCAATTCCTATGATCTTGCCATTCAGTACTTTGATGCGTTAGGAGATTATGAAGACTCTAAGAATATGCTACATGAGAGTTATTATCAGTTAGCATGTCTTCGTCTTTCTCAGAACGAATTTGAAGAAGCAATTACTTATTTTACCAAGATTGGTTCCTTTAAGGATGCTCCTTCTAAGTTAAATGAAACCTATTATGCTGCAGCGGAAGCAAGTGTGGTGAAGGGTGAGTATGAGAATGCCATTACTTACTATACCCAGTGCAAGAATTATTCCGATGCTGCAAGTAAGTTAATCTCCACCTATTATACATGGGGTAAGAAAGCTTATTCCGAAGGAGATTATGCGATCGCTAGAGATTGCTTTAATGCTTCTTTAGCGTATGAAGATGCTGAGAAACTCTACTATGACGCGGAGTATCATGCCATCTTAGTGGAGATGCAGGAGAATGTAACTGCAGATCACATTACTCGTTTGACAGCGATTCCTAAGGATGTGGAAGGCGCTTCCGATGTATTAAAGCAAGTAAAGAAATATGTGGACTATGTGGGTGAATATGCATGGTCTTCTTCCAATGATCAGGAAGTGAATAGTAAGGGTGGTTTTGAAGACCATATTACGGTTCAGTTAAAGTATGTGAATGACGAATTAGAGTTCACTGCGGATGGCCTGGATATTGATTTACGTACTTTAAAGCATGACAGCGGTAGTACCAGCAATACCTATACCTTGTTAAATAAGACCACGTTAACCAAGACCTTCAATGGTAAGACACATACCTATAAGAAGATTGTTGAAACGGAGGAAACCAAGGCTAAGGCTGCAACAGAAACCGCAACGAAGGCATCTACGGAAAGTACCACCAAGGCTGCCAATTAATTCAATCCATGATCCCCTGTGGAACCATTCTACAGGGGATTTTTTTACGAAGGAATAAGTGCATGAAATCAAAAAAATTATTAATCCAATGGATCTGTTTCATTCTTGGTGTGATTTTGTTATCCCTTCTTGCTCGGAGCATGCATTCGAAGCAGGAAGTGGGGCCGGATGAAGTCTATCTTCGTTTTGCAGTTACTTCCTCCACGGATGTTTCAAAAGAGGACCTAAGTCAGTTAGACAGGTTCGTAACTGGGGTCTATGATTATGCTAAAACCCAGGAATATACCGGGGTGGATGCGTTGATTGTGAATGGGTATCTTACTGCTAATGGAACGAGTGAAGAGTATCAGGCTGTGGATGACTATATGAAGGATCATCTTTTACAGGAAACCAGATTTTTATCCACGGTGGGATTTGTGAATTATGATACCAATGAAAATTCCTGGAAGGATTCCAATATCTATCGCAACGGCCTAACCTACGGTCTTGTGATCAAAGGGCATTTATTTTTATGTCTTTCCTGTAAGGACAATCTCTACGATCAGGCGGCGGAGTGGTTACAAGGTGCTACCTCCACCTATGGGGATGTGATTGCGACGAATCAGGAGATTTTCTCCTTCCAATATTTTTCCCTAGCGGATACTTACTATGACAGTTCATTATGGAGCACCGGTGCCAATGGATCACTTGAAAATCACCTTGCATCCTACCCTCATATGATGAATTTCTCCTCCTCCGTACCGGAACCGGTGAATCATGTGGCAAGTATTGCTACCAAAGAGGATATAACCTATGTGAATACGGGAAGTATGGGAAGTGTGGTAATGTCCGGCGCAGATTATGGTGCGGATTTATCTTCCGATGCCATTAGTCCTTTTTTTACGAACACCGCCCAGTGTAGGATTGTGGAAGTGTATGGGGATGGTCGGATCGCTCTCAAATGTTTAAACTTGGATACCATGGATTGCACCACCCAATATGAAGATGTAAATCAGAAGATCATGGTAGAAGAAAATAATTCCACTGTTTGGTGGGGAGAACATACGGAAATTTCCTGTGATTTGCTTTCCGAAGGAGGTTTAGCAGTCACCATCTCTGGAATGGAAGAAAAGGAGATTTTATATTATCGAATGGAGCTTCTATATGATGGGGAGGAGATGTATCAGTTAAATCGATATGGGGATTTACTTGGAAATTATGGGGACTGCATTACATTTGCATGGAAGGAAAGTACCTTGAGCAAGAAGGAGTATGAGGACTTAAACCAGGTACTTTTAAAATACAATGAAACTGCAAGCTTTGGTAAGCCATGGACTCTTCGGGTAACTGGCGTGGATTGGCAGGGGCAGGAAGGGGAGCCCTACCTGACGAATTTTGTGATAAATTAGTTGTGTTAATATTTTCTATGGTGTAAAATACTTAATGCGGCTTTGTTTTGCAAGGGGAAAGTGCGCACTTTTATTGCTATTTGGTTTTGATAGGGAAATAAGATGACTGGGTTGGAAGAAGAAAATCGTCGAAGAAGACGTGTCAATCGAATAAAGAAAGTGATTCTGGCATGCGTTCTTGTGGCAATTATTGTACCCACATGTCTTTCCATCTTACTGAGTATGAAAGTGCATATGCTTGAACATGAAATTGAAGCTTTGCAAAAGGCTAGTTTAAAGACGGCGGATGCGAAAGCAGAAGTAATTTTAGGGTCCAATATGAATACGGTGGTGGATACGGAAACCACGGAAGCATTTGAAGTGGAAGATGTGGATGCCATGGCGCTTCGTGCGGGTGTTTCTTCCTTAGATGCGGATAAGAAGCATGTGTATCTTACATTTGATGATGGACCAAGTGAAAATACGGAGGAAATCTTAGATATTCTTAAGGAATATGGTGTGAAAGCTACGTTTTTTGTGGTGGGGCGCACGGATGAGTATTCTCTTCGTATGTACCAGCGAATTGTGGATGAGGGTCATACCTTAGCCATGCATTCCTATACCCATGTGTATGGACAGATTTATTCATCGCTGGATAGTTTTAAGAATGATGTATTAAGTTTACAGACTTTATTATATGAAACTACTGGTGTGAAGCCTACCATTTATCGCTTCCCCGGTGGATCAAGTAATACTGTCAGTGCTGTAAATATTCAGGAGTGTATTGCATTCTTGGAGGAGGAAGGAATTACTTATTTTGATTGGAATGTTTCTTCGGGAGATGCAACGGGCAATGGGTATCCTGCCAATGTCCTTTGTCAGAATGTTCTCGATGGAATTGCCAAGCAGGATAATGCCGTGGTTCTTATGCATGATGGTACTTCGAAGAAGGCTACGGTGGATTCTCTTCCAGCAATTTTGGATAGTCTTCTGGCTTTGGAGGATGTAACGATTCTGCCACTTACGGAGGATTCCATTCCTGTACAGCATACCAAGAGACAGGAGGTTTCAGAATAATGGGCTTTTTTGATGATCTTAAGAAGGATCTGAATCAGGCTGTGAACGAACTTGTAGGGGAGCAGCCCATGCTTACAGAAGAAGATGTTCTTGTAAGTAACACAACAAAGGATGGGGGAATGTCCCAGGATACTGCCGAAGTTTCCACCCCTGTGCTATCAGAAGATGATTATGTGGAAACACCGGAGGATATTGCCTCCTATCAGACCACGGAGAATCCGTCCGATTTGGTTGTGGATGATTTTGCTTCGGATGATTATGTGAATACGATGAATATTAATATTTCCGAATTGGTTCAGTCCTATCAGGATGAACTTCGGGAAAGTGGTCAATTTGCTTCTCAGAGCGAATTTGAGAAGAATTTTGAAAAGTCTTCCATTCCAGTGGTGGAGGGGGAATATTTTGATCACCCAATGAATAATCCGATTATTAAGAATCTTGCGGACTTAACGGAAGATATGATGGACGAGGATGTGATGGTGGATACCATTTCTTCTTCCCAGGATGCCATGGATTTTAATCCAATGCAGAATTTGGTTACGTCGGCCAATGAGAATCAGGTGGATTTAGCGGATATTTCCGATGATGAATTGAATGCCATATTGGATAATGTGGTGAATATGATGGAAGATAAAGCAGTGGAGGAAGTTCCGGTAATTGAGGAGAGTCCGGTAGCGGAAGATCATCCAGTGGTTGTGGAGACTCCAGTTGTGGAAGAAACTTCCATTCCAGTCGTAGAAGAAGTACAGGAAGAACCTGCGGTGGAAGCGGTAGTGCCTGTTGTGGAGGAAACTCCAGTAATTGAGGAAGTTCCAGTCGTGGAGGAAACTCCAGTAGTTGAGGAAGTTCCGGTTACGGAAGAAACTCCTGTAGTTGAGGCCACTCCAGTAGTGGAGGAAACTCCTGTGGTCGAGGAAGTTCCAGTAGTCGAGGAAGTTCCAGTTGTGGAGGAAGTTCCAGTTATGGAAGAAATTCCAGTAGTTGAGGCCACTCCAGTAGTGGAGGAAACTCCTGTGGTTGAGGAAGTTCCAGTAGTGGAGGAAACGCCTGTGGTTGAGGAAGTTCCAGTAGTCGAGGAAGTTCCCGCAGTCGAGGAAGTTCCAGTTATGGAAGAAACTCCAGTAGTTGAGGCCACTCCAGTAGTTGAGAACATTCCAGTTGTAGAAGAAATTCCTGTGATGGAAGAAGTAATGATGGCTCCCGTGGTGGAAGATGCTGTGGTAGCCCCAAGTAAGGATGCACCAAAAATGGATGAGATGAATATACAAGAACAGAATATGGAGCAG
>JAILGS010000040.1 GCA_024696615.1 Lachnospiraceae bacterium | reverse complement strand
TGGTGCAGGTTTAGCAGCTTTGTGGGGAAGCTGGGCAAGATATGTGTATAAGCATTGCCTCCATCGTTTTAAGCGCTATGCTATTGAAGTTATGGGAGTTGCTGATTCAGGAACGGATGAAGAAATTGCCCTTGCAGGTATTGAGGCAATGGAAGACTTCTATCGCTCCATTAAGATGCCAACCAATCTTCGTGAGCTTGGTGTAGAAGCAACCGATGAAGATCTTGCTTTGATGGCTCATAAATGCGCGGTAGGTGCAGGCGGTGGCAAGGGTTCTGCTAGATTCTTAGCAGAAGAAGATATGCTTGAGATTTATCGCATGGCAAGATAGTAGGTGTTGAGGGATTTTTTCTTCACTTTTGGATATTGCGACTTTTGGTGCATCGGGTGGCTTGGAGTAGATTTTCTTTCTCCAAGCCACCCGTTTGCTTTTTCTTCACTTTTTTTATTGCGACTTTTAGTACCTTGTGTGGCTTGGAACACACTTTTCATTTCCAAGCCACCCGTTTTTTTATTTCCAAATCCTCGAAAAATTTCATCGTGTGGCTTAGAACACGTTTTTGACTTCTAAGCCACCCATAAATTCACGCTAGCAAGGTTTCACTTGCCACACACTTGCTTTTTAAAGCTTCCGAACGCGAAAGTGTAGATTTTCGTGTGGCTTAAATCGCATTTTTTAGTTCCAGGCCACCACTTTAAATTTTTCACATCACTACAAAAAAAATTCCGTGTGGCTTAATTGACGTTTTTCGCGATTTAGCCACCCGAACAACTTTTTCCACCTTCCCCACATTGCGACTTTTAGCGCCTCGGGTGGCTAAATCGACAATTTCTCTTCTCAGGCCACCCACAGACCACCCGACCAACTTTTTCCACCTTCCACACATTGCGACTTTTAGCGCCTCGGGTGGCTTGCCCCTGGCAAGCACCGCAAAAGGGACAGCAATCCGCCCAGGCCACCCGCAGCCACCCCCACAGAACGCGAAAAGCGCAACAGCAAGGCACAGCACGCAAAAAGCGCAACAGCACACACAGCACACAAAAAGCGCAACAGCACGCAAAAAGCGCAGAAGCACCCACAGCACGCGAAAAGCGCACTCGCCCCCACAACACGCGAAAAGCGCAGCAGCAAGGCTCTTGCTGCTACGCTTTCCATATTATGACTTCAGTATCGAAGGGGCTTACTTTCTCTTCGTGAATTTGGTGATGGTTGCGCCACTAGAAGTATAAACATACTCGTAATTGTTATTACGAAGGTAGGTAAATACTGGCTGATACAGTGGGCAAATCGCAGCTTCGGAAAGAATGATTTCTTCCATCTTAGCCTGGGTCTGAATACGATTTTCCTCATCCATCGCAAGCTCACCAACAACCTTGGTATAAAGATCATTATATTCTTCGTTATACCAATTCTCATAATTTAAGTTCGAAGTTTCAATCCACATATCAAGATAGGTGGAAGCATCCTGATAATCTGCATACCATCTAGTGATACCGAACTGATAATCACCATTTCCCATATCTGCAAGTCTCTGATTATAAGAAGTCTGACGAAGAGTAACTGTCATACCTGGAAGATTCTTCTGTAATTCAGACTGGATATAAGCAGCAACAGAAGCTAACTGGCTATCCTCATTGTATAAGAATTCTACGGTAATACTATCCACACCAAGTTCCTTCTTAGCTTCTTCCCAATAAGCAGAAGCAGCAGCAAGATCATAAGTATTAAAGGTAGGATTACCCACATGATCACGATAGGTAACACCCTTGGAGTCCTTCGCAAAATCAGCAGGAATAGCATAATCTGCTGCCACGGAACCATCACACAGGATACCATCCACAATCACGGACTTGTCTAATGCAGTGGATACTGCCATACGTAAGTTCAAATTCGAAAAATACTGATCTTCACAGTTAAAAGCGATAAAGAATAATCCAGGATAACCGAAGGTATAAAGGTCAGGATCTCCCGCATACATGGAGATAAAGTCACCACTTAACTGAACCTGATCCAACTCACCGGACTCCCATGCAAGGATCTTCTGCTGGGCATCCGTAAGTAACGTGTAGCGAATACTATCCACAGAAACGGAGTCAGCATCGTAGTAAGTAGGGTTCTTGGTAAGAAGATAAGTTGTACCACCAACTTCCCATTCACTCATCTGGAATGGACCACAATAAATCGTATGTTCCATATCTAACGCGAACTGATCGCCGCAACTTTCAGCAAACGCCTGATTAATAGGTCTGAAATAACTACCTGCTGCCAGGATATCATTAAAATAAGATCTTGGAGCATCCAGTTCTACTACAAATGTCTTATCATCCGGACAGCTAATACCAAGATCATCTAATGGAGCACCCTGGTAACATACTGCCATCGCATTCTTCACACCGGCGGTGATTAACATATAAGCGTAGGTACAACCCATTTCAGGATCTGCTAAACGTCTCCAACTATAATAGAAATCGTTGGAAGTAACCTTGTCACCGTTGGACCAATATGCATCATCGCGGATGGTAAAGGTGTAAGTACAACCATCCTCACTGATCTGAACATCGGAAGCTAAACCTAAACCAATGGTACCATCTTCCTGATAAGCCATTAAGCCCTCGTAACAACTGGTAATCATGCCCATACTGGTTGCAGAATAATTGGTACTAGGATCCAAAGAATTCAATTCTTCTGCCACGGAATACCGAAGATCTAATGTACCGGAAGCACCTTCCGTGCTAACTGTGGTGGCAGTACCAGTAGTTGCCGCACTGGTTCCTGCCTCCGTCTGGCTTCCACATGCTGCTAAACTAGCTACCATGGAAAGACTAACGAACATACTCGTCATAACTCTTTTTACATCGTTTCTCATAAGCTCCTCCTAACTCTGTCGCCAGAAACATTTGGCCGCCGCGACAGCTCTCACAGCCTTCTTTTCCTTTAAGCCCAAGCCGCCAGTTCTGCATCCGTTGCAAGCACCATATGACTTGGGGTAAGAAAATGCTTCGTTCCTTTGGTGTAATCCACGCCCATCTCATTCTTGTCGTAGACCACCAGCTTTCGATCCCGCTCCGTAATCGGATTTGGCTCCGGAATAGCGGATAAAAGGGATTTGGTGTAAGGATGCACAGGATTGGAAAAAATCTCCTCCTTGGTCCCCATTTCCACAAAATGACCTAAGTGAATAACGCCGATATAATCGGAAATATATTTCACCATAGCAAGATCATGGGCGATAAAAAGATAGGTTAAACCCAACTCATCCTGCAAATCCTTCATAATATTCACCACCTGCGCCTGAATGGAAACATCCAAAGCACTGATACATTCGTCTGCGATAATTAACTCCGGCTGCATCACGATGGCTCTGGCAATACCGATACGCTGTCTCTGACCACCGGAAAACATATGTGGATAACGATTGGCCTGCTCGTGATTTAAACCAACACGCTCAAGGATCTTGTACACCTTCTCTTCCCGCTCCTTGCGGTTTTGATAAAGATGATTGGCATCCAAACCCTCAGCCACAATATCAATCACTTTCTTACGAGGATTTAAGCTGGCCATGGGATCCTGGAAAATCATTTGCATGTGGGTGGTCAGGAAATCCTTCTTGTCCCTGGTTAAACGACCGCTGACTTCCTTGCCAGAAAGAGTAATCGTTCCTTCCGTAGGGTCGTAGAGACGGATGATGGACCGACCAATGGTGGACTTGCCGCTACCGGACTCGCCTACCAGTCCAAATGTAGTACCCTTTCTTACCTGAAACGAAACATCATCTACCGCCTTCACCACATTGTGGGAATCCACTGGAAAATACTGCTTTAAACCCTTCACCTCCAAGATGACTTCTCGATCCTTTAGGTCCTTCGTCGAATTACTTCTCTCCTCAATTGCCATATGCGCCCACCTCCTTCTTCATCCGATTGATACGCATTTGCAGGGATTCTGGCATCTCCACTTTCGGAGCATCCTTATGCTCCAACCAGGAGCTAACCATGTGGGTGTCGCTAAGCACGTACACCGGTGGCTCCTCCTCGTAGTCGATATTCAAGGCATATCGATTTCTTGGAGCAAATGCATCACCAACCAATTTGCGTAACAGATTCGGTGGGGTACCTGGGATTGCGTACAATCTCTCATCTGTGGTATTTAGATCCGGCATAGCAAGAAGAAGGCCCCAGGTATATGGATGACGAGGCTCGAAGTACATCTCATAAGCGGTGCCCCGCTCCACAATCTTGCCGGCATACATAACGCAGACATAATCTGCAACTTTGGCAACCACACCCAAATCGTGGGTAATATAGATAACCGAAATATTTCGGTCCTTCTGAATTTTCTTAATAAGATCCAGGATTCTTGCCTGAATCGTAACGTCCAACGCAGTGGTTGGCTCATCACAGATCAACACATCCGGATTGCAGGCAATGGCGATGGCAATCACGATACGCTGTCTCATACCACCGGATAACTGATGGGGGTAATTCTTCATGGTCAGCGCCGGATTAGGAATACCAACTTCTGCTAATAATTCCTCCCCCTTCTTCCAAGCCTCTTCCTTACTCATGCCAAGGTGTAAGACCATTCCTTCGATCACCTGAGCACCGATGGTAAGAAGTGGATTAAGGGCCGTCATTGGATCCTGGAATACCATGGCAATGTGCTTACCATTGTAATTGGCAATCATTTCTCGCTTGGAGAACTTCAGTAAATCCACAGTTTTCTTCTTACCATGTTCTTCATAGGTATAGAGGATTTCGCCGTGATTAATCTTCTGATTGGAACTGCGAATACCCATAACACTTTTTACGGTTACGGATTTACCAGAACCGGACTCACCAACAATGGCAACGGTTTCGCCCTTATGAAGGGTGAAATTTACACCACGGATGGCATTTAAGGTACCGGCACTGGTGGCAAAGGAGATATGAACGTCCTTTACATCTAACACCACATCCTCCTTGGACCATTCCACGGAGGAAGAATTGCTATTCTTCTGATTCATAAGCACACCTCCTTTAGCTTCTACGCTGCTTTGGATCTAAGGCATCGCGAAGACCATCGCCGCAAAGATTCAAGCTGATCATCAGGACTGCAAAAAAGATTGCTGGAATTGCAAGCTGGAAGGAATACATCAACATGTGATTGTAACCATCGCTGATCAGGCTACCTAAGGAAGCCTGAGGATTTGGAATACCAAGACCAACGAAGGAAAGGAAGGATTCCATAAAGATGGCTCCCGGCACTTCCATCATGGCCATAACGATTACGGAACTTAAAAGATTTGGAAAAATCTCGCGAAACAGAATCGTTGGAACGCTACTACCCAAAGTCTTAGAAGCCATAATGTGTTCCTGCTGCTTTATTCGTAAGGTATTGGCTCTTACTAATCGTGCCATACTCGTCCAACCATTGATGGCCATGGCCACAATAATGGAGGTAAGACCCGGTTTTAAAATCACCACTAAGAGGGAAACGATCACAAGAGCCGGAATACCATTGATGATCTCGATGATTCGCATCATGAGAAGATCCAGCTTACCGCCGTAGTATCCGCATACCAATCCATAGGAAACTCCAATGACCAAGGAAAGGATCGCGGAAATTACAGCTACAATTAAGGAGATTCTTGTGCCCTGGCAAAATCTTGTGAAAAGATCCCTTCCCAGAGCATCGGTTCCAAACCAGTAATACTCATCCATGGCACCCTTTACTTCGTACATATTCTTGCCCTTTAAGGTACCATCGAAAATTCCAAGCTTTTCCAAACCAGGAATTCTAGGAGGCATATTCTGTCTTGTCATTTGGATCTCGTCATAGGTATAGGAATTAAAATTCGGACCCCAGATGGCTAACACCACCATCACGAGTACGAAGATCAGACCAAAGACAGCGCCCTTATTCTTACTAAAGATAATTAACGTCTCTTTCCAGGAGGGATTACCGGCATAGACATCATCGCGATAAATACCATCCTGATTTGCAAATGCATATCTACCTATATTTGCCATCACTTTTTACCTCCTGCTAATCGGATTCGTGGATCAATCACCCCATATAGCAAATCAATCACCAGAAGTGTTACGATGTACATCATACTGAAGATAAATGCCAGGGTAATAACCACGTTGTAGTCGTTGGACTGGATTGCTGTAATAAAGAGGGATCCAATACCAGGAATGGCAAAGATCTGCTCACATACTGTAGAACCAGTCATTAGACCCATTAACATTGGACCAAGGGTTGTGATCAGTGGAATTAATGCATTCTTTAAACCATGTACCACTACCACACGAAACCGCTTCACACCTTTGGTTTCTGCTAAGGTAATATATTCCGAATCCATTACTTCGATCATCTCATTACGGGTGTACCTTGCCGTCATTGCCATAGGCCCGATGGCTAAGGCAATGGTTGGCAGGACGGATGATATAATTGGATGATCGGAATTGTAGGTTAAAGGAAACCAGCCACATCGGTACGCCAGGAAATATACAAGTCCAAGGGCCAATACATGGGAGGGAACACTAGAACCTAACATAGCAAAAATCGTTGTTCCCGTATCCAAAGGCCCGTTATGATGCAGGGCTGCTATAATTCCTAGGATTAATCCCAGAATAATTCCCACTACAAATGCCTGCAGACCCAGACGAATGGTGGTTGGGAACTTGGTTGCTAGTAAGCTGGCAACCGGATAATTTTGCTGAATATTATATGAAACACCGAAATCACCGGTGAGCATATTCTTTACATAAATAACTACTTGCAGGGGAAGTGGCTTATCCAAGCCGTATTTGGCATTTAATACAGCCACCTGATCCGGTGTTAAACGCTCATTATTAAATGGAGAACCTGGCATTAACTGCAACAAGAAGAACAGGATAATAATAATGATCAAGGTCGTAATTGCTGCCATACCAATTCGCTTTAAACAATATCGAAGCATGCTCCATCCCTCCTTTTCTATCGCTTATTCTAAGGTTGCGCCCGCTGTGGTATAGAGGCTTTGATGATTCTTTGCAGCTTCCTCCAATACTTCACTGCCAAAACGCAGGTTCAGATAATCTTTAATCATGGCCACGGCTCGGTCTTCTCCCACACGGTCCATATTTAAGGTCATGTCATAATTCACAGGATTCGTCCAATAGTTACCGCCGGTATAGTATTTGTAATAATCCGCACGGTACTTATCCGTCTTCTCAATTAACGCGTCCGCTTCATCAGCGGTTACATGAAGTCGATTCATGATCCGACTTCTGCAATACGGTCTTGGTGCTTCCACGTATAAAGCCACTACATTATCAAAGTCCTTTAGCACGAAATCCGCACATTTGCCAATAATGATGCAGGATTCGGTCTTGGCCAAATGCTTGATAATATTGCACTGGGTTTCAAAAATTTCTTCATCCGATTCGAACTTCTTCTCCACCGGATTAGGCTCCTTGTGACCTGGCATCTTTCGTAAGATGCTATTCATTAGGCCCTGTCGAAGCTTTTCATCAATCTCAATCAATTCGGCAGTTTCCTTGCCGGTAATCTTGGATGCAAGAGCAAGAATTCGATTTTCGTAACAAGCGATTCCCAGCTCCTCTGCCAGTCTCATTCCCAGTTCCTTTCCTCCAGAACCAAAGCCCCTGGCGATTGTAATAACAAATGGATGTTCTTCTACTTGGGTGGTTTTAAGAACATCTGCAATCTTGGTATCTTCCATGCCATGCACCCCTTTCTATCATTTCCACGTTTTTTATTTTCCAATAT
>JAILGS010000033.1 GCA_024696615.1 Lachnospiraceae bacterium | reverse complement strand
CTCATCCCAAATCACAGCCACATATCCCGTGGTGGGATTCTGATAAACCACCGTATTTCCCTGGGTGATGATTTCATCCGTGGAAATCTCATTCACAACCTGTGTACTTCTGTTACCTTCCACCTGTGGCACGGCTTCCACAGGCGAAGGGGTAAGTGCTCCTAGAAGAAGGGAACAGATCATCACCAGGGTGATCATGAAAGAAACTTCGCCAAGACTAGGCTTACTCATTGGTAGCATCCTCTCCTGACTCTTTGCTTGACTCTTCCCTGAAAATCTCGCTTTGGGACTCTGCATAGATGTCTCTTGCATAGTCATCATCCCCTCCTCTCCTTGCAAATTGCTTTGGAACGCGTCTCGTCAGCTGATTATGAAGCCAAATAATATCCGCAAAACTCCATAACACCATCAACATAATAACGACGATGCCGATGTAGTAATAATAATCCTGCACCGGTCCCCAAAAGAACAAAATTATTCCGATAATAATTCCAACCCAAGGCTTCCATCCAATCATTGGAAGGCCGTCCCCCTTCTTATTTTCTGATTGTTCTTCTTCATTAGGGACTAAATCCTGCCCCTTCACACTCCGAAGTCCCCAATCATCCAAGGAGTGTAGCCTTGTATGAAGTCCCTTACGCTCACCCATTCCAATCAACCAGCTAATCACAGCAAGGATCATGGACACCACCGTTAGCACAATTGGTGTCATCGCATAAGGAATCAGACTAAAAAATAACATGATTGGAACTGCTAAAAGTATGGAAAACAGCACATATTTCAAAGGATCAATAGGAAGATCCGCCGCTAATTTTCCCGTCTGTCCATTGATAACGGCATAACTTACATAGCCCTGTCGTTCCGTGGCTAAAAACCACACTGGGAAGTAGGCAAGACGCTTTTTCCTTATGTGCAAATGTTTTGCAATATTGCCATCTTCCTTTCCCGCCCCATATTGGAGATAGGGTTTCGTGTGAATCAAGGATTCTGTAATAGCATCTCCCACCACTTCCTTGGACTTCTGTGAATAGACCTTATTCTTCACATCCGCCACATCCGCATAGAATCCGCTAAGATACCCCTGGGAAAATGGTTTCTCCATCGCTACCTTATATGGAGCAATGGACATGCTTAATTCATCAGTAAAATTGGAAGACGCATCAAAGGAAGTTCCTTCATAATGGGCATCCACATTGGTGGTCAACCGATAGTGATCCGTAATGATATAATCCCCTCTACGGTAACTCTTTTTCCCCTTAAAATGCACATCATCCTTCATATCCAGATCATAGAGCCAATATGGCATATAGATGCCACGAATTTGCTCTAACTTGGACTCTTCTTTCATATATTTGGGTACAAATAATGCCTGACGACAGCGCTTTTGATATGCTTCTTTGGCCTGTTCCTTCGTAATCTGAAAAGGAATCACTCCACTTGGCGCTTCCATTGTCACAAGACGACCTTCTAGTTCCACGGAAGAACCGCAGTAATTACAGAAGGTCACTGCCGTATCCGAATCGCAGCAAATATCACCGCCACAATTCGGACAGGTATAGATCATAGTTTCATATTCTGCAGGTGCTTCGCTACCCTCAGAAATATTTTCCCCAGTTTGACTAAAAATATCCTGTGTATTATTACAATAATCACATACAAGACGCTGGGTAGCCGGATCAAATCGCATTCCAGCCCCACAGCTATTACATTTTATCATATGGTCCGCCCCCTCATAACACGGATAAAAAACATTTGCTCTTTATTATATCACAATCACTCTTCTACCACCACGGCGATTCTGATTCCATAATTCAACCAAAGAAGCTCTACCAAAAATCCCCCAAAAAATGTGTAAACTTGTCATTACACATTCTTGGGGGATTCCATGGTTTCCATCGGGAATTTCTTACTTACCGATTTTATAAAATGTTTGGAAGTACATTATTCTGGATGATCTGCTCATAGGTCTGAGGCTTCACCATCCAGTCACTAGATCCTTCCCGCACCAATACCACACCTGGAATTGGATTGTTATTATAATTGGAAGCCATGGCATAACCATAAGCTCCTGTTGAAAATGTAGCAAAAATATCTCCAGCTTCAATGGAATGTGGAACTTTATAATCTGTTAACAGAATATCTCCGGATTCACAGTACTTTCCACATACGGATACCTTGTCATCGCAAGGCTCCTCCGCCTTATTACATACACATCCGTCATACTCTGCCTGATACATGGCTACACGGATGTTATCACCCATACCACCATCGATGGATACATACTTTCGAAGGCCCTTAATATCCTTAATCTGTCCCACTGTGTAGAGAGTCATTCCCGCTTCTGCTACAATGGAACGTCCCGGCTCGATCACTGCTGCCGGACGAGGAATTCCGATTTCCTTGGAACGAGCTTCTAATCGCTCCATTAATGGATCTAAGAAGAAGCTATATTCCTTTCGCACTTCCTTGGTATAATTGACACCAAATCCACCACCGAAATTCACTTCTTCGATGGCAACGCCATAATCCTTATAAATACGGGAAGCCCAATCCATTAATACATCCAACGCCTGCAAATATACATCATTCTCGAATAACTGAGATCCAATATGCATATGAAGACCTGTAAGTTCTAACCACTTGGAGTCAATCACCTGCTTCACAATTGGAAGGAATACTTCTTCATCCAAAGGAATTCCAAACTTGGAATCCTTCTTTCCCGTTACAATATAATCATGGGTGGAAGCTGCTACACCGGGAGTGATTCGGATCATAATCTTCATCTTCTTCTGGAACTTCTCACATGCAGCCTCAATTAATGTGATTTCCTGCAGTCCATCTAAGATGATTCGTCCCACACCATACTCCACAGCATCCTCAATTTCCTTCGGAAGCTTATTATTTCCATTAAATTCCACGCGCTCTGGAGGGAAGTTCACGGACTTGGCCGTATAGATTTCACCACCGGAAACCACATCGATGCAAGCGCCCTTCGCCTTTAAGATTTCATACATTCCCTTGGTACAGAAGGCCTTGGATGCATAGGCAACTCTGGTATTCTCATACTTTTTGGTAAACTGCTGCTCTAATTCTTCTAATCTTCTGGTAATCTCCGTATAGGACATTACATATAGTGGGGTACCATAGGTCTTTGCAAGCTCTGTGGTATCACATCCATCAAAATACAGATGACCATTCTTGATCTCTCTACTATTAAAAACATTACCCATTGATAAAACTCCTTTCAAGGTGGGAAGTTCACTCCTTCGCCGCAAAACATGTTCCATGGAAGTTCTTTCCTACACAACGATTTAGTTTACCTTGGAATATATTCCGCCGTCAAGAGATTTCATGGCCTTCTTGTTGGCATACATTACACGATCCGCTTCTTTTAACAGATCATCCACCTGTTCATAACTATTTTTATCCGCCACGGATCCGCAGGCTGCAGTAATGACAAAGGTCATATCCACTCGCAACTTACACTGGGCCAGCTCCTCCTGGAAATGATGTTCCAAACTATGAATATTCTTGCCTTCTGGCAATCCATTGGTGATGAACACAAATTCATCTCCGCCGATTCGATAACATTTGCCATTCATCTCAAAGACACGGCTGATGGTGGATGCCACTGCCATGATTAACTCATCTCCCGTGGCATGTCCATAGGTGTCATTGATATATTTCAAATTATTAATATCAATAAAGGTAACTGCCGCCGGTTTCTTATTCTCTTTCCGATACTTCTCCAAATCTTCCTCATAGGAAGTACGGTTTAACAGGCCCGTCAGACCATCTTTGTAGGCTAACAGGTGAATAAAGTCCTGGCGGTTAATATCCTGCTGCCACTGAAGCAAGGAGAGGATGAACTGCACACCTTCCATACACAAAAATAACAGTGCGCCGATGCGGGTGAACAGGGAGTTTTCACTAAAATGGGACACATTGACCAAAATAATATCCACCATGGCGCCGCCGGTGATGCAAAGCATGCCAAGAATATGGGTCCACTGGTGCTTCTTTAGGGAAACCACCACGGAATAAATGATTAAAATCATGGCAATGATGTACACCACATGGGTGATGAACACCGTCTGATGGAAGTCTGCAAGCCCCGTCATATCCAAGATCATACAAATCGGATAATTTAAAAAGGCCAGAATACTAATTACTAACAGTCCCACCTTTCCCACACTTTCATACATGGTTTCTAGGTAGAACATTAACGGAATCGCGATGAGCATCATAAAAACTTCCGCTAAGGTATGATAAAAGGACGCATGGCCATAGATGATTTGCAACATTCCTCCGTCGCAAAGCATGAACATTCCAATATTTATGGAAAATAGTCCCAAATACAGGATTGGCTTGGTGTTCTTGTTCATTTTTCGTAACGTAAAATAAATGGTTAGGAAAATGACTCCAATATAGATATATAAGAAGCAGAAGATGAATACATTCATCTTGGAACGGATATCGGAAAGTAGAATATCTTTACTATTTCCCAGAAGAACGAAATTGACTTTACCATCTCCATCGCCATATGGGGACTGAAAAACCATGCGGATTTCCTTTCCCACATCATCTCGAAACAGTTCCACACATACATTATAGGCCCCGGGTGTTTTTCCCAGTACTGGCGCATATTCTAACTCCGTTGCTGTTCGCAGTTCCCCACCCACGAAAACTTCCACATTGATGCCCTTTAAATTCATATAAAGCATCTGATGATCATACGCTTCTTCCAAGGTTCGATGCACCGTTCCGTATTTTTCGATGTAGGCTAAATCGGCTTCCTTACCATCGTCGGTAACCCACCCCATCTCATAATATTCAAAATCCTCCTTGGGATTGGTATTATAGGTAATCAAAACGGCGAATACCATTATAAATATCACTGTAAAAAACATTAATCCTGCAAATGCATACTTCATGATATCAATGAGTGAATATTTCATCTTGTAACCTTCTTCCTGAAGATAGTCTTCTGTATGTTTTTAAGCTATTAGCTATAATCTAACTTGTAAGGCTTGTAATCGAATGCCCCGGATCCTGTAAATCCTGTTAGCTGGGGTATGGGGCTTGGGGATAAAAAAAGGCGCCATGGAATCGCAATCCACAACGCCTATCAATCTCATTCCTTGCAACTGGCTGCCATTTTACAGGCCCTCTAGCTTTGCGTACTCCGGATTTCTCCGGGATTGCCACGAAAAGTATTATATCGAACTTTTCGTTATCTAGCAAGGTTTTATCACATGGGTATCAAAGAATTATCAAGTGGGTATTTCACCACGGATTAGGAAAGAATGACCTCACCCTGGGCCTTCGGATCATCCATGATGAGTTCCTGCACACTTGGAACTTTAATGGTTCCTTTGGCAGGATTTTTGATGCTGATCACCGGTGTGGTAATCGTAGCTTCCACCTCGGATTTTTCAAAGGCAAAATCTGCCTCCAACATCTGGCAATTCACCAGGCGCAGATTCTTACAATAGCAGAATGGCTGGGTTCCGATGATGGTACAATTTTCAAAGGTCACATCCTCGCAGTACCATGCCAGATATTCGCCACGGATGGTGGAATCCTTGATGGTTACATGCTTGGCATGCCAGAACGCGTCCTTGGTGTTGAAATTACAATTGGTGATGGTGGCATCTTCCACATACTGGAAGGAATATTTTCCCTGTAAGTTCACATGATTGAAACGTAAATCGCTAGAGCGCATCATAAAATACTCGCTCTCCACCTTGGTATCTTCCATATCAATGCCCCTTACGGACCATCCAAATTCTGGTGAAATTACATCGCAATTCTTCATGGTTACTTCATCACACTCCCGCAGAGCCTTGATTCCATGGAGTTTTGTGTTTTCAATCGCAATCTTACTACTATACCAAAGTGCCGCACGGCAGTTGCCGGTCATCTCACTATTTTGGATGGTTAAGTCCACATCATGCCAACATGGATAACGCAAATTAAAGTAGATCTCCTTCACTTCTACGTTCCGGCATTCCTTCAGGGCGCTTTCGCCATCCGCAGGCCCATCAAACTGGCACTGCTCCACCACTATATTCTCGCGACCATATAATGCTCGCTCTTCGTCCATTTGCTGATTAGTAATTCGAATCGGTTCCATTGCTAACTTCCCTTCTATGTGATTCATAGTTTCATAGTAACTCCCCGTTCCTTCATTGTACTATTCTTTAGGCAAAGTGGCAATTTTTTTTAATTGTACACGATTGGTTTCTTAGGATACTCCATATTTTTTATTCAGCGCTTCCTGCTGCCCTCTGTCGAGACATTGGATTTCATAAAGATACTGCCGCTGTGGATTTGGCGGCATCTTTAAGAGCGTTACCCGCTTCCAAGTAAATCCGCCTTTTTTATCGCGTAATCGAAATGCATCCGATACAAAATAAGTTTCCTGTTCCTGATATCGTGACTCGATGGTATCAAAATCCATGAAATTACGATAGCGTTCCCGATCCACCTCAAATACTTCATGTTCCGTAAATTCACGAATTCCCACCTTTAAACTTGTCTGACCATAGACTTTTTCAAAACTTGCATTGGAATAAATCTGAGTGGCGGAATCCTGATCTGGGAAAATATGATTCACCAATTCAAACTGCGAGTAAAGTCCAACCAAACCGCTCTCTAGCATGGTATTGCGCTTATATTCCAATTCCGTATAAATATTTCGCAAGGTCACTTTCAGCGCAGTTTTCTCACCCAACGAAGCAATATACGAAGCCTGCATCAAAACTAAAAATCCATTATCAATATAATCGATTTTATGCCGATCCTTCGTCCTAGAAGTCTGGGAAAACAAATCGTCAATCATATGATATAAGGGATGGCAGGAATCTAGCTGCATATTCAACATTTGCAGATTTTCTTCTGGATGAATCTCTGCAAATGTTTTGACCATCTGCTTGTTGATCGCGATGGGCACCCACTGATGGTTGGAATACTCCACAATCATCTCCGGTTGGTCTGAAATAAGGTCGACCTGTGCAATTTTCTCCCAATACTGATGCTCCTTAGAGTTTTCAAAAGGAGCGTCATCACCTTTCATCAAATTAGTAATCACATCGCTTGGTTGAGGGCGTCCATAATACCACCCCTGCATATTCTCACAACCAATATCCTTCAAAAACTGCGCATGTTCCGATAGTTCCACGCCTTCACATACAGTTTTCATTCCCAGGCTCTTGGCCATTTTAACGATGGAACGCAGAATCAGTTCCGCTTTGCGATTAAAGTGACGCAAAAACATCATGTCAAGCTTGATCACATCAAAACTATGGGTCTGCAACGTGTTAAAGGTAGAAAAACCATTACCAAAATCGTCCATCCACACCTCATATCCATCCCGGTGAAACCATTGAATATGCTCTTCTAAAGCATCTTCCTGATCAAATGTGGTACTTTCTGTAATTTCAATATGAATCATCTGATGAGGAACCTCATATCGATCACAAATCACATTAATCTGCTCATGAATATCACTAATATTAAAATCACTACGGGATAAATTAAAGGACACAGGCACAAAATCGCAGGACTGCTTCTTTTGCTCCTGATAATGCTGACAAATGATTTCCAAAATGGCTAAATCCAGCAGGTGGATATCCCCATTAGCTTCTAAGGGTGGAATAAAAATATCCGGTGTTAAAAACCCATAGACTGGGTCATTCCATCGCGCCAATGCCTCAAACGAAGAAATCTCCCCGGTAAGGCTACGTACAATAGGTTGAAAATAGGCAGTAATCCAGTGTTTTTCAATAGCTTCCGGAAGATGTTCTTGGACATACTGGTCTAAATCAGAACTTTTACTCATAATAATAGCCCCCCCTGCATTACTATGTTGAAATCTTCTTTTCTATGATTTTCCAACGTCTCTTACTCCGACGATATGAGTCCATATTCTTGACATCTTTCATTATAAATGCAATCGTCGGTTAAAGCAACGACCAGAAAAGTCTCTCCCTTATTCCCATAGTGTATACTGCCATCAAAGGCTCCGATCTCCCTTGAAGGGTTTGTATGATATCTCCTGTAATAATATTTACCACAGTGCTATCATTAGTCCTGAAATTATATTGGTCAATGCATGGATAATCCAGCTTGGAAATACCGAGCCATTCGCAACTTTCTCATTAATATATCCCATCACAAAGGCAATTCCCCCTGTAAAAAGAACAATGAGAACCGCTGAAAGAATGCCAACCTGTGTAAAGAACCCTATTCCATGGATCAGCCCAAAAAGAAGGGACTGTATCATATTTCCAGCCATAAAGCCAAATTTATTCTGAATACGTTTAAGTAAAAAGCCCCGGAACAATATTTCTTCCGATAATGAGGTATGCAGTATTGCATATACCAGTACTGCTGGAATAACAGAAACTCCTCCGTGTTCAAAAGCGGATGCTGCCGTATCAGCATTCCTTACACAGTAAAGACACCACTTCCCCAAAATACAAAATGCAGCAATCGTTCCGGCAATCATAAGTGAAAGCTTCCAGAACTTCACATCCGTAATCTTTCTGAAGCCTAGCCATGTGAAAAAGTTTTCCTTTTTTCTTGCAGTAACAAGCCACCATATGAAGGGAACAAGAGAAAACACTATGATCTGTAATATGCTGCTCACAAGCTCTGATAAAAACATGATTTTCATTTCCTTTCTTCCGCATTGGGATCATATTCCAGAATATCCCCCGGCTGACACTGAAGTGTGTCACAAATTGCCTCCAATGTGGAAAACCTGATAGCACTGATCTTTCCTGTCTTTATTTTAGAAAGATTGACATTCGATACTCCTACATGCTCGGAGAGCTCATTCAAACTCATTTTCCGGTCTGCCATGACCCGGTCAAGTCTTAAAATAATCTTTCCCATGACAGTCCTCCCTTACAATGTTTCATCTATTTCTGTCTGAAGTGCCTTGCCGTATTCTAATATTGAGTAAATACACCACATCAGCAACGCACCTACTATAGCAGGACCGATACCAACAAATACCAGAAGTGCTGCAATCAACATAATAAACGCATATTTAAGCTTACCCAATATTTTTTCCGAGAAAGGTGTCGCCTCGCCACTAAGATCTTTAAAAATATCTTTGAGCAGCCCTAAAGCACAAGTGATCATAATACACATGATCGCACTAAAGATGCAGTTAAAGCCCATAGGAACAGCATACATTCCTTCCTTAAAGCCCTGTGTATAGTCGATCATAATATGAAAAATACCACTGCCTATTCTAAGATTCTCTACCGTAACCTGACCGCTCTCAACCGCAGATGCAAGATGGTCATTAATCATATCCTTCTGTGTAAAACAAATGACAGCTCCTACAAGCGAAAGCACAACTCCAACAATTGTAATGATTTGAATTATGCCTACAATCCTGGACGATGTCCTGCAACGTCTCTTCATGACCTCAAGTCTTTCATTTTGCTCATTCATATTC
>JAILGS010000026.1 GCA_024696615.1 Lachnospiraceae bacterium | reverse complement strand
CACATCCACGCCATTTCGAAGCATGGCCGTGGCAGAAGCATAATCGGAAACTCTGGTAATACGGTAGTGATCATTCTTCTTAAATTTATCCGTCAAAGCCTCCTCCTTGGAGGTAAAGAACAGAATCTCATAATGATCGGAGTACTCGAACATCCTGGCAATCTCATAATTCTTTGGATCATACTCCACATCAATATTCATATGGGAAATCTTCTTCACGGAAGCGCTGGACTGCTTTAAAAATCCATAAATTTCGTCCATGAGAAAATCACTGGTTTTCGTCAGCGCATTACTCGCATCCAGACTACCACCGAAGCGATAAAGTAAAATCTGTGGCAAATATGGGGAGTATGCAATATTGATATTAAACTCCGTCTTCATTTGCAGAACGAAATAGTCAATATAGGAAGTGATCATCTCAAGCATCAGGCGGATGGATAAGTAGTTTAGAAGCAGCACGTAACTGCGGTCCATGAGCCGAAGCATGAGGGAATAGTACATCTTGATTTCGTCCGGCATCTCCGGATCATCCACCTGCTCGTAAATCACCTTCTGTACAAATGTTTCTTTAGGAACTTCCGAATAATCGGCTCTCCGATCTTCAAAAAATTCTTCCCCAAAGTCGGAGGTGAATAAGATGGTGGCATCTTCAAAAGAAATCACGGAATTGGTATTCTCATCATAGATAACACCGGTGTTAATGATGGCGCCAAGAAGGGCAATCACCGTCATATCCCCCCGTTCCACATTTTCAAAGATCAGGGTACATTTGGGATTCTTTCGCACAAATTCTAATAAGGAGTCCTGGGTTTCCGTGGTATTGCCGGAAGGCTCGCTTAAAAGATTCTTCACGCTTTCAGATGTGGCATATTGTTTACAATTATAGTATTGGTATGGAATGTTATATTTCTCTTCTAAAACCTCAGCAATGGTGCGGGCTACCAGACTTTTTCCGGAGCCGTGAGGACCGGAGAAGAAAAAGCTGCCCGCCACACTCTTGCGATCATCAATACTTTTATATAATTCGCACCGATTCAGATACTCCAAAAACTTTAGGATGACCTTGTCCTGACCTTTCACGGTTTCAAAAAGGGCAGAACCCACCGTGCGATACATCTTGGATAACTGGGCGAGGGTGCGCTTCTCTTTCACACGCTCATTGCGCTTTGGAGGAATCAGGGCTGTATCAAGGATGTCATGGGATTGTGGAATCATCATGCTTTCTTCGCCATAATCCCCTTCATAATCCATCGGAAACTCTTCCGTTTCCCCATCTTCCTGATCCAATTCTCCAAGCACCGACTCTAAGGCAAAGGAATGATATTCAAACACATTCTGCATGGTACAATCTTTGCCAAAAATCTCCATCATTGGAAGAACCGCAAGCTTCAACGCCATATTCAGGATATCGACAGATGGGACATATTTAGGCGCATTGGCAAGATATTCCGTAAAAGCATGAAACTGCTCCGTCACGTCCTCTTCTAGGGACAGCACCTCCATCAGATATGGCATTCCGGATTTGATCAGGTTGGGATTTAACCCCTGCTCCTGAAACCAGCCATACACGGACTCTAAATCATCCATGTTCTCATTGGTATCCGGTAGCAAATGTTTAATCTGATTTTCTTCCATTAAAACAACATTGGAATATCCATATAACACGGCTTCAGGAAAAATCTGCGAAAATTGAGAACAAAAAAGTAAAGATGTGGAAAATACTGCGTTATCTCTTATTGCCATAACAAGCCCCCCTTTAACTAGCACGAAAGTACTATATTTTCCAGTTTCTTATCATAGAATAATTACGATTCATCGAATGAATACGATTCCATACGCTAGATTGATACTTTTATTATAGTCAAAAAGATAAGGAAAAGCAACGAATTCAAGGGAACCCCAGAAAAAACTTAAAGCCTGGCCAATGCGATGACCAGGCAGTAAGAAAGAACTATGTACGTGTGCGTTAGTCAGAACTAACTGATAATGATAATACAACCAGAAGGGTTAGTTGTCAATAACTATTTTAAAATTTAAAAAAAATTTTTTAGAACGGTCAAGACTCGCTCCATAAAATTCCAATTGGTCTAAAAAAAGAACAGTTCTCCAATTTACAAATAAAAACCAGACTTCTATAATAAGAAACGTTGTAAATAAATATATTGTATACATTTTTGTTTCAAACAATCCTGTATCAAAGAAAGAAGGAATTGTCATGGAATATATTCGTGATCTGGCAGTGATCTTAATTGCTGCTAAGTTTTTCAGTGTTGTGGCAAAGCACTATAATCTTCCGGAAGTTGTGGGAGAAATTATTGCCGGACTTATTGTGGGTCCATGTCTTTTAGGAGTAGTTGGCGAAACCGAGTTCCTCGATGAAATTGCTGAAATCGGTGTGATCATGTTAATGTTTGAAGCAGGACTTGGTACGGATCTTAAGAAATTAAAAGCAACCGGTGTAAAAGCTACTTTACTTGCCTGTGCCGGCGTATTCGTACCTTTAATCCTTGGAACCATTCTTTATATGTGTTTCTACGGATGGGGTCCGGTGGGATCTGACACATTTTTAAAGGGACTCTTCATCGGAACCATTATGACTGCAACTTCCGTATCCATTACCGTTGCGGTATTAAAGGAAATGGGTGTGGTGAACGGCCTTACCGGTACCACCATTACCAGTGCAGCCATCATCGATGATGTAATTGGTATTATCGTACTTACTTTTGTTATTGGATTAAAATCCGGCGAAGCAGATACCATGCAGATTATTATTAAATCCATTCTCTTCTTCGCTCTTGCCATCGGACTTGGCTTAATTATTTACCGCGTCTTTAAGTGGTTGGATACCCGTTATCAGCACACTCGTCGTGTTACCATTACGGGACTGGTATACTGCCTCTTAATGGCATATATTGCGGAAGAGTTTTTTGGAATCGCAGATATCACCGGTGCTTTCGTAGCCGGCGTCATCCTTTGTAACCTGCAGGATTCAGAATACATCGAGCGTCGTATCGATATTACCGCCTATATGATCTTTGCACCTGCATTCTTTGCAGGAATTGGTCTGAAGGTAACCTTCGATACCATGAATTTAAAGCTCCTACTCTTCTCCATTGCCTTTGTGATCGTTGCATTAGTTGCTAAGGTCATTGGTTGTAGTGGGGTTGCTAAGATCTTAAAGTTTAACAATCGCGACGCTTTAAAGATTGGTGCGGGTATGATGACCCGTGGTGAAGTTGCTTTGATCACTGCGCAAAAAGGCCTTTCCGTAGGACTTTTAACTGCCGAATTCTTCACCCCGGTAATTTTATTAATTCTGGTAAGTTCCCTGGTGGTTCCTCTTCTATTAAAGAAGCTCTTTGCGGATGAGGTAAGTGATATCAACCCTCTCGACTATGCTAGTAAGTAAATGTTTCATAAGCATTAACAAAACCTATTCTGCATATAATTCGTCCATAGATTTTTCCAAGACCAATGTCAATACCGGCATTGGTCTTTTTTTATGTCACTACAGGCATTGGTCTTTTTTATGTCAATACCGGCATTGGTCTTTTTTTAACCTCATTTAAAGTTGTCTTTCTATACTGTGTTTAAGATCTTATAGAAAGAGGGTTTTATGATGAATCTTATCAAAGCTTTAAAAACCTATTGGTTGTCGGTTCTATGCACTATTTGCTTACTAACTTATACAACCTATGTATTATTAGATACATTTATCCTCCCCCACGCCTATTATGTGGTAAGTACGGGAAGTTCAAGCACCGCAAGCACAGGGACGACTACGGCCACAACGAACAATGCTGGTACAACAA
>JAILGS010000016.1 GCA_024696615.1 Lachnospiraceae bacterium | reverse complement strand
CCACGGTCTTGGCATACATCTCCACCGCATCATCAAATTCATAATCTCCATAGGGCTTTAATAATTTTCCCAAAGGTCCAATATCTAACGCCACATACTTTTCCTGGGTTCCTGTGGAGCGACTACGAGCCTCCTTGGCATTACGAATCGCAGCACGCACCAACTGATCCAGCTCTGCATCATCGAACTTTAGTCCATTGGCACCAAAAGTATTGGCCAGAATAATGTTGGTTCCGGCATCATAATAGGACTTCTGAATATCAATAATATCCTCCGCATGACTCACATTCCAACGTTCTGGAAGTTCGCCCGGCTTAAGGCCGCGTTCCTGCAATAAACTTCCCATACCGCCGTCAAGGTAGGTGATTTTCTGATGAATATGTTCTAAAACGTTCATTGTTCTTCCTCCACTTACAAGGCTGCATCTGTGGTCTTCTTAAGCCCCAGAATTGCGGTAACTGATTTGGATGGACGCATCAGCATGCTGTCCCCTAAGGAAATTCCCAGACGATGGGAAATATCCAGAATTCTAAAAAAGTCCTTCTGGACATCCAAGGCTAAGTCCCCATATCCCGGGGAAAAACGATTAATCACCTTCAGTCCTTCTGCTGCCATCTCTTCTTCCACTTCCCCTGCAAATGCGTCACAAAGTGCTTCCACTCGTTCCGCCCCATATGCCTGACAAAGCAGTGCTTTCGTAGGTGCGATTTTCTCATTTCGAAGAATATGGCGATCAATTTCCTGGCCCACAGTTGCTGCAAAAAGGACGACTTCCTCACATCCCTTTAAGAAATTGGCAAGGGCCTTACTCTGGGTACGAAATGGATATACCAGTTCCGTTCCTTCCCAGGTGAGGGGAAGTCTTGCATAGCACACGGAATAGGAAAATGCATTGGCACATTCTTCATAGACCTTCGTAAATACTTCCCTTAACTGTGTTTCTTCTAACGCTGGACCGCCTCGATAGCCGGCATAACGCCAAACTTCCTTCTCATCAATGGGAAATACATCGGGATTTTCTTCGGTTTTATAATATTTCTTCACATACACATGATTGGAATCCACGAATGCTTCCCCCTAAGAATACATTTGCACAATTACGCAAAAAATAGTTATCGATAACTTATGGTTAAATGCGAAAAACTACCTGACTAAAAAAGCCAGGCAGTTCCATCCTACTAGATAAAATTCTTTCCAAGAATATTCGAAAGATTGGAGGAGATTCCCCTTGCCACTTCCGGCTTATTCATGGAATATACATGTACATTGGTGATTCCATTGGCATACAGGTCAATAATCTGGTCCGTGGCATAGGCAATTCCTGCCTGCATCATGGCCTCCGGATCCGCTCCGAACTTGTCCACCATGCTCTTAAAGCGCTGTGGCATGAAGGAACCGGATAACTTGATGGCACGAGCCACCTGATTGCCATTGGTGATTGGCATGATTCCTGGAAGTACAGGAACTGTAATCCCCGCCTCGCGAATCTTATATAAGAAATTGAAAAAGAGATTATTGTCGAAAATCATTTGCGTGGTTAAAAAGTCCGCACCAGCATCCACCTTTTCCTTCAGATACTTAATATCTTCTCGCTGAGAGGCACTTTCCGGATGCACTTCCGGATAACATGCGGCGCCAATACAAAAGTCCGGATTGGCTTCTTTAATCTGACGAATTAACTGCACCGCATGGGTATAATCCCAAGTGCTGCGATCGGACTGTTCTAGTTCTGGAGTTAAATCCCCGCGAAGAGCCATCACATTCTTAATTCCAGCCTCTTTCATGGCTTCAATGCGCTCCGCTACGGTACTCTTACTGGAGGATACGCAGGTTAAATGAGCAAGCATGGGAACCCCGAGATTCTTTTCGATATTTTTCGCAATCTCTAAGGTATACTGACTGGTTCCGCCACCTGCGCCATAGGTAACACTCATAAAGGATGGATGAAGCTTGGCAATCTCCTCCGTTGCAGCCTTCACGCTTTCAAAGACAGTTTCCTTCTTGGGTGGAAATACCTCATAGGACAGGGACATTTCCTCTTTCTTTAAGATGTCGATAATCTTCATATGGTTATTACTCCTTGTTGTTTGTTATTCACGACCATCCCAACAATAGGTACATAACTGATCTGGATCAATGCCAACCGCAGCCAGCATGTCATCAAGACGATTAAAGCGAAGGGATGTAAAATTCAACTTTTTACAAATGCCTTCTTCCATCTTCTTGTACTTTTCAGAATCCGGATCGGCATATTCTGCCAGGGTTTCACGGCTCACATCCGTAGTTCCCTCTAATTCGGCAATCACATTTCTCGCAATCAATTCCATCTCAGAATTGGAGCGGGAGAAATTTAAATATTTACAACCAAATAACAATGGTGGGCAGGCTGGACGAATATGAACTTCCTTGGCACCACTTTCATATAAGAACTCGGTTGTTTCGCGCAACTGTGTACCACGAACGATGGAATCATCAATTAAAAGAAGCTTCTTTCCTTCGATCAGATCATGCACTGGAATTAACTTCATATGTGCGATCAGATTACGCTTCTCCTGAATGGTAGGCATAAAGGATCTTGGCCAGGTTGGTGTATATTTAATAAATGGTCTGGAGAATGGAATGCCCGATTCATTGGCATAACCCACTGCATGAGCCGTTCCTGAGTCCGGAACACCGGCAACCACATCCACCTTGGCATCATCACGCTTGGCCATGTAGGCACCACAGTTATAACGCATCTGCTCCACGCTGATTCCCTCATAACTTGCAGATGGATATCCATAATATACCCACAGGAAGGTACAGATCTTCATCTTCTTATTTGGATTCACCAGAGTGGTAACTCTCTTTTCATCAAATACAACAATTTCTCCAGGTCCCAACTCACGCATTGGAGTATAGCCCAGATTTAAGAAGGAGAAGCTTTCAAAACAAGCACAATGTGCGCCGTCCTTCTTACCAAGGATCACTGGAGTACGGCCAAATTTATCACGGGCAGCATAAATTCCGTTCGGAGTTAATAATAACAGGGATAAGGATCCTTCAATCACATTAATTGCATACTGAATTCCTTCAATCAGATTCTCCTTCTGGTTAATCAGTGCTGCAACTAACTCGGTTGCATTGATTTCCCCATTGGTCATTTCAAAAAAGTGGGTTCGTGACTCCACAATCTGAGCAGTTAACTCATCTGCATTATTGATCTTACCAACTGTTACTAAGGCAAATGTTCCATGATGGGAACGAATTAAAATTGGCTGTGGCTCATAATCTGAAATTACACCAATTCCCAAATGTCCCTTTAAACTTCCACTACTGACTTCATGGTCAAATTTTGTACGGAAGGGAGTATTCTCAATATTATGAATTACTCTCTGGAATCCCTTGTCCCCATATACTGCAAGACCTGCACGTCTTGTACCAAGATGGGAATGATAATCCGTACCAAAAAACAGATCAAAGCTACAATCTTCCTCTGAAGCTACTCCAAAATAACCGCCCATGTTCAACTCCTTATGAATGCTAGTTTCTAACAATATCTAGATAGATTCTTTTCTACCGCAATCCACGGTGCATTCTCTTACCCAAGAACGCAAGAATCAATCCACTTTACACACGAAGTTAATATTACCATATTCCCCATCCTTTTTTCAATGGATTCTCCCCCGACGCAAATCCTGGTTAGAGGCGACAAATCCCTTAAAAACTAGGGTTATTTTTTCTATCATTCCATTGTTTAAAATTTCATACAAAACTTCAGAAAAGACTTCCTCCCCATCCATCGTTCCAGGCACTAAAAAAAAGGACGAATCTTCCTTCGTCCTTTCCATCGCTTTCCATATTCCTAGTCATTGTGTCCGTGACATCCACACTCATGTCCTTCTTCATGGTCATGATGACCGTGACAATCACAGTCATGTCCCTCTTCATGGTCATGGTGACCGTGATGATCACAGTTAGCTTCTCCCACCTGTGGTAAAGTTCCAGCTAATAACTGGGCTACACACTCATCCGTATTACCAGAAGCTCCGGCATAAACTTTAATTCCCACACTATCAAGAGCCATCATGGCGCCACCGCCAATACCTCCGCAGATTAAG
>JAILGS010000102.1 GCA_024696615.1 Lachnospiraceae bacterium | reverse complement strand
GTTATATTAGACGTTTTGAAATTGTTCTACGCGTGGTCTTCACCCTACAGATACTTCTTTAATGCATCTACCTTGTTTAATGCTTCCCAAGGAAGATTTAAGTCGTTGCGGCCGAAGTGACCGTAAGCTGCGGTCTGCTTGTAGATTGGACGACGAAGGTCGAGCATCTTGATGATTCCGGCTGGACGAAGATCGAAGTTCTCGCGGATGATCTCTACTAACTTCTCATCAGAAAGCTTACCGGTACCGAAGGTATCAATCATGATGGAAGTTGGATGTGCAACACCGATTGCATAAGATAACTGGATCTCTGCACGATCAGCAAGACCTGCTGCAACGATGTTCTTAGCAACATAACGAGCTGCATAAGCTGCAGAACGGTCAACCTTGGTGCAATCCTTACCGGAGAAAGCTCCACCGCCGTGGCGAGCATATCCACCGTAGGTATCAACGATAATCTTACGACCGGTAAGACCTGCATCACCATTAGGACCGCCGATAACGAAACGACCGGTAGGATTGATGAAGATCTTGGTGTTCGCATCAATCATGGATGGATCCACGATGGTGTCAATAACATACTTACGAATATCAGCATGAATCTGTTCCTGAGAAACTTCTGCATCATGCTGGGTAGAAACAACGATAGCATCCAAGCGAACTGGCTTGTCATCATCGTATTCTACAGTAACCTGAGTCTTACCATCGGCACGAAGGTAGGAAAGAGTTCCATCCTTACGAACCTTGGTTAACTGACGTGCAAGCTTGTGAGCAAGAGCGATTGGATATGGCATATATTCTTCGGTTTCATTGGTAGCATAACCGAACATCATACCCTGATCACCAGCACCGATAGCATCGATCTGAGCATCGGTCATCTCACCGTTCTTAGCTTCTAAAGCCTTATCCACACCCATTGCGATATCTGGGGACTGCTTATCTAAAGCAACCATAACCGCACAGGTATTACCATCGAAGCCCTTCTCAGAAGAGTCATAACCGATCTCAACAACGGTATCACGAACAATCTGAGCAATATCAACATTAGCCTTGGTTGTAATCTCACCAGTAACAAGAACGAAACCAGTACAAGTGGTGGTTTCGCAAGCGACACGGCTCATTGGATCCTGAGCAAGAAGCGCATCTAAGATGGCATCGGAAACGTTGTCGCAAATTTTATCAGGATGTCCTTCCGTTACGGACTCTGACGTAAATAAACGCTTTTCCATGATAAATCCTCCTATTATATCATTGGACATTGTGAATAGTTACAAATGTCAATAAAAAAAGCCCGGCATAAGCGGACTTGAAATCAATCAATTCCTCTTATTGTTCGAGATCATCGCTCAGGTAGGCACCTTCCACTATGGGGGTTGCCGTGGCTTCGTAGACCCTATGTGTCTCCACCACTCTGAATAAGGGGCTTCAATATTAACTTGTGTTAGGACAATAAATGTTCCTAAACAATGAAATTATATATAAGTAAATAATAAAGGTCAATACTATAGATTGACTTTTTTTATAAACATTTTTATAATTACGGTATATGGCATTTTTTGCTAAAAATTGGGGGATTATATGGCCAAGACCAAGACTCTTTTTTCATTTGAATTAGAATCCGGCATGATTGTTGCAGAGGATGTATACCGTTCCAACGGTACACTTCTTTTTCCAAAGCATACAATGCTCAATGATTTAATGATTGCGAAGCTTCCTTTGTACAATATCATGGAACTTCCAATTGTTGATGGTCCACTTGAGCCAGAGGTGGATGTATCTGCCATCATTGAACAGGCGAAGGCCAAAGCTGCAGCAGGTCACGAACAGCCTAAGACTTCCTATGTGGAGAAATTAAAGTCTTCCGAGGACTTTAAGGAATTTACGAAGAAGTATGATGAAACGGTTGGTACGATTAATAAAAGCATGGAAGCTTTTGTTAATGGAGAGGCTCCATTAGAGCCGGAACAATTAGTGGATGATACCTTAAGTTTGATTTCTAAGGGTAGTTCCATTCGTGTGTTTGACATGCTTCAGACCATGAAATCAGAAAATGATTCTTTGTTTGCCCGGTCTACGAATACCGCACTCATCTCTGCCACCATTGGACGTTGGTTGGGATTGAGTCAGAAGGAAATTAATGATTTGACATTGGCAGGATTACTTCATGATTTGGGTATGACTAAGATGCCAAAAGAAATCATTGATAAGCCGGGAAAACTTACTGACGAAGAGTTTGAGACCATTAAGACCCATCCTAGACTTGGATATGATTTAGTGAGGGATTATAACTTGGATACCAAGGTGAAGGAAGCCATCCTTCTCCATCATGAGCGTTGTGATGGATCCGGTTATCCATTTGGTGTATCCGGTAATAAGATTACCATGTATGCTAAGATTGTTATGGTTGCGGATGTATATGATGCAATTACCTCCAAGCGTTCTTATCGTGATATGATGAGTCCGTTTCAGGCCATTGAAGTGTTTGAGAAAGAAGGCTTACATCGATATGATCCACGTGTCATTATGACATTCTTAGAGAATATTGGTGCAGCTTATGTGAATAATTTTGTACGTTTAACCGATGGACGAGTGGGAGAAGTGATTATGTTAAATAAGAACTGTCTTTCTAGACCTGTGGTGCGTGTGGAGGACGACTTTATCGATTTGACACAGCATCCAGAATTATCCATTGAAGAGATTGTATAAGAACGGGAGGATAAGAATCCGTGGCAAAGCATAGCGTATTTGCATTTGAATTAAATGCGGGACAGATTGTTGCAGAGGATGTATTTTCAGTAACTGGTCAACTCATCGTGCCTGCAGGAACCCGCTTAGATGAGGATACAGTACATAAGATTCAGATGTACAATGTCTCCATGGTACAGGTGAGTGATGGAGAATTTACTCCAACTCCTGCCGTTATGATGGAAGAACCTCATGAGACTTATTCCCAGCGTATCAAAAAGAGCCTGGAATTCCAGCAATTCAAGGCTGCTTATTTGAAGAATATCGAAGAGTTCCACGGTGTAATTAACGAGATTGTAGAGAAGAATCTCCCAATGAATCCGAAGGATCTTCTTGCGAAGACCGCATATCTTCTGGACACTTCCAGTTCCAGCACCTTACATGTATTCGACATGTTACAGAATATGCGTGAATATGATGATACAACCTATACCCATTGCATTAATGTGGCAATGATTAACCGAGTATTCGGTATCTGGCTTGGTATGAGCCAGTCCGATGTGGAGTCTTTGACTCTTGCAGGTCTTCTCCATGATATCGGAAAGCTTGCAACACCGGATTATATCCTGAATAAGCCTGCCCGCTTAACAGAAGAAGAGTATGCCTTAGTAAAGGATCATGCTACTGCAGGATATAACTATTTAAAGAATCAGGCAATTGATCCAAGAGTGAAGGAAGCAGTTTTATTCCATCATGAACGTGGGGATGGAAGCGGCTATCCATATGGTTTGACCCAGGATCAGATTCCTGAATTTGCGAAGATTACAGCCATTGCAGATGTATATGATGCCATGACTGCTAAAAGAGTTTATCGTGAGCCGATCTGTCCATTCGTAGCATTGCGCTATATCGAGCAGGACGGCTTCGTAAAGTACGATCCAAAGTATCTGATGACCTTCATGAGAAATGTGGTATCCACATATATCAATATGACAGTTCAGCTGTCCAATGGTCAGATTGGTGATGTTATTATGATTAATCAGCATGCGCCAAGTAGACCGCTGGTAAAGATTGGTAAGACCTTTATTGATCTTTCCACCAGAAGGGACCTTGATATTGAGAGGATTGTATAATTTTCAAGAAAGGCAGGCCGTTCTTTGGAACGGCCTTTTTTAAGGTACAGTATATGGAAATTATGACTGACAGGGGCTTTCCCCCTAGAAGCAGTAACGCCCAAAATGTTACAGACAGAATCATCTACGAAGACGATAAAATGATCGTCTATCACAAACCTGCAGGAATGTTAGTGCAGGCGGACCGTGGATTTGATACGGATGCAGCGAGCGAGCTGATGACGTATCGAAAAGAAAAGGGAGAGCCGGCACAGATTCACGTGATCAACCGCTTGGATCGCCCAGTGGAAGGATTGGTGCTTTTTGCAAAGGATAGCAAGATGGCTGCGAAACTTTCCACAGAACTGACCCAGAAGAAAGTGGAGAAGGACTATTACGCCATCGTTAAGGGCACACTTCCGGAAAAAAAGGGAATCTTAAAAGACTATCTGTGGAAGAATTCTAAGGAGAATCGAACCTATGTCTTCTCCAAGGATGAATATGAGCTGATCCGCCAGGGACGGGTAATGGGAAAGGAACCAAGAATCCTTGCCAAGGATATTAAGGAAGCGATTCTCGAATATGAAGTACTATCCGAAAAAGAAGGACGGAGCCTGGTAAAGATCCATCTGATCACCGGCCGCCATCATCAGATCCGTGCCCAGTTTGCCAATGCCCATTGCCCAATCTATGGGGATTCCAAGTATGGCAACACGGAGCGAGGAGAGTTTTTAGCCCTTTGTTCCTATCATTTAAATATTTTGGACAAGGACTTTGTGATTCAGCCGAAGAATCCAATCTATCAAGAATTCGGCTTGTAAAAATGTACCCAAATAGGGTATGATAAAAAGAGTATTATGAAACCGCCAAATGTGGTAAATAGTGGGAGGGGGAGCGTATGGCGAATATATTAATTGTGGATGACTCCAAGACTTCCAGAAGAATGATTCGGCGCGTCCTCGAGGCAGCAGGTCACGTGATCGTGGCAGAGGCTTCTAACGGGGAGGAAGGCGTAATTGCTTATCAGAAAGAACGACCGGATCTTGTGACCATGGATGTAACCATGCCAGTCATGGATGGAATCGAAGCGTTACAGGTAATGCTTCACGAAGACCCGCAGGCGAAAGTGATCATGATTACCGCCCTGGGGCAGAGCGAGCGTATGGTACAGGCAATCAAGCAAGGAGCTATTGGTTTTATTGCCAAGCCGTTCCAGGAAACGGAAATTATTAATGCAGTCGAGAATGCTCTATCAAAGTAGAGGATTTCAAGTAAGTATATGAGTATTAAAGGAGTTTATGATGGCTGAGAAAAAATTTGTAGAGGCAATTACCTCCATGGAAGAGGATTTTGCCCAGTGGTACACGGATGTGGTGAAGAAGGCTGAATTGATCGACTATTCCAGCGTAAAGGGATGTATGATTATTAAGCCGGCAGGTTATGCAATCTGGGAGCGCATTCAGGCAGAACTGGATCGTCGCTTTAAGGAAACTGGCGTGGAGAATGTGTACATGCCAATGTTCATCCCAGAAAGCCTGCTTCAGAAGGAGAAGGATCATGTGGAAGGATTTGCTCCAGAAGTAGCATGGGTAACTCAGGGTGGTTTGGAAGAATTACCGGAAAAACTCTGTGTTCGTCCTACTTCCGAGACGTTATTCTGTGACTATTATGCGAACTGCGTACAGTCCTATCGTGATCTTCCTAAGCTTTCGAACCAGTGGTGTTCCGTGGTTCGTTGGGAGAAGGAAACCAGACCATTCCTTCGTTCCAGAGAGTTCTTATGGCAGGAAGGCCATACGGCTCACGCTACTGCTGAAGAGGCAGAAGAACGTACGGTACAAATGTTAAATGTCTATGCAGACTTCTTAGAGAATTATCTGGCGATTCCTGTGATCAAGGGACGTAAGACGGATAAGGAAAAGTTCGCAGGTGCGGTTGCAACCTATACCGTAGAAGCATTAATGCATGATGGAAAGGCACTTCAGTCCGGAACCAGCCATAATTTTGGTGATGGATTTGCTCGTGCATTTGATATTAAATTTGCAGACAAGGATAATCAGTTAAAGTATGTACACCAGACTTCCTGGGGTATGACCACTCGTGTCATCGGTGCCTTAATCATGGTACATGGCGACAACCGTGGTTTAGTACTGACTCCAAAGATTGCCCCTACGCAGGTGATAATCGTTCCAATCATGCAGAAGAAGGAAGGCGTCTTAGAGAAGGCTGCACAGTTAAAGGAAACCCTCTCCAACTTCCGTGTGAAGGTGGATGATTCGGATAAGAGCCCAGGATGGAAGTTCTCCGAGCAGGAGATGCGTGGTATTCCACTTCGTATCGAGATTGGTCCTAAGGATATTGAGGCAAATCAGTGTGTCATCGTTCGTCGTGATACCAATGAGAAGATCACCGTATCCTTAGATGATGTGAATACTGCCGTGGGTAACGAATTGGAGAAGATGCAGCGTGAGATGTTAGAGCGTGCAAAAGAGCATCGTGAGAAGCATACTTACATTGCAACCAATTATGACGAATTCAAGGATATTATTGCGAATAAGCCAGGATTCGTGAAGGCTATGTGGTGTGGCGATGAAGCCTGCGAGTTAAAGATTAAGGCAGATACCACAGCAACCAGCCGATGCATGCCATGGGAACAGGAAGAACTTTCTGGTACCTGTGTATGTTGTGGAAAGCCTGCTAAGACCATGGTATATTGGGGCAAGGCTTACTAAAGTAGATAAGAAATGAACATAGCGCACATTCTTCGCTTGTTACGGGGGATGTGTGCTAGTTTTGAATTTAGGTGGGAACTTATGATCAATGCTAAAGCACTGAAAATAGGGCTTCCAGAAGATGTCGAAAAGATTTTAAACACCCTGAAGGAAGCGAATTTCGAAGGATATGTAGTGGGTGGATGCGTCCGCGATAGTATCATGAAGAGAAATCCGAAAGATTGGGATATTACCACGAATGCCAAGCCGGAAGAAGTGAAGGAACTGTTTTCCCGCACGGTGGATACCGGCTTAAAGCACGGTACCGTGACAGTAATGATGGGAAAAGTGGGCTACGAAGTAACGACCTATCGAATTGATGGAGATTATAAGGACGGAAGACATCCGGAATCAGTAACATTTGCAGAGGATGTGGTGGAAGACTTAAAGCGACGGGACTTCACCATTAATGCCATGGCCTATAATACCAAGGACGGACTTAGGGATGAATTTGGCGGCATTAGCGATATCCGAAAGGGTATGATCCGCTGCGTGGGAACGCCAACGGAGCGGTTTGGCGAGGATGCCCTGCGAATGATGCGTGCGATTCGATTTGCAGCACAGTTGGGATTTACGATTCATCGGGACACCATGGCAGCCATCGTATCCCTTGCCAAGAATATTGAAAAGGTGAGCAAGGAACGAATTCAGATGGAATTAACGAAGACCTTGCTTTCGGATCGGCCGGAATCGGTGGATTTGTTCGTGCAGACGGGGCTTGCGAAGTACATTCTTCCGGAATTGGATGAAGTGTTAACCTCTGCAAAGCGTGTGCTCATCCTTCGAATGTTGAAAAATGCAGAAGCCACAGCCAGTGTGCGTTATGCGGTATTATTCTTTGACTTAGAAGAGGAGCGGGCTAGAAAAGCCCTTCGCTCCCTGAAATTAGATAACGAGACCATCAATCAGGCTTGTAAATTAATACGACATCAGGATGAACAGATCCGTCTCAATGAGGTGGATGTTCGAGAAGCCATGTATGAACTGGGTTCGGACTTTATCCCAACCCTGATTAATTTTAAGAAAAATGTGGCGAAATCCCGCCAGGAGATTCTTTATATCCCTACGGGAAAGAGCTTAATCCAGTTGGATATGATGGACAAGATGTACCGTCAGATTATTGCCAGAGGCGATTGCGTCACCTTAAAAGATTTGAAGGTGAATGGCAAGGACTTAATGGAGCTTGGCATGCAGCCGGGCAGCGAGTTAGGAGAGATGTTAATCCTCCTGTTACATACCGTGTTGGAAAATCCACTCAATAATGAGAAGGAAACCTTACTTGCCTTAGTAGAAGGGAAGTTAAAAGAGGAAGACGATGAATAACAAGCAAACTTGTTCAAAAAAAGATGTAATCATGACCTTAGGCCCAATCCTTGGAATGTGGCTTACGATTCTAGTGGTGATTGGATTTCTTGCAGGATGCGGCGAGCAGTCCGTAACCAATGGACTTCACACCAGGGATGATATTACCCCCATGCCATCCACACAGTCTTTCGTGGATGAGCAGGGATATCCAACCGAAGTCGTGGTAAATATGGAAGGCACCAATACCATCATGGCGGCTTTAATTGCAGTGGATGCAGAGAAGAAGTCCATCGTGGTGAAGGATGTGAATTCCGGAGAACGTCTGACCCTCTCCTATACGGGTGGTACGGATGTGAAAAATGTGTTTGATGAAACCATCACCATGGAGCATTTTGATCTGGGTGAGATTGTGGATGTCATCTATGTTCCTGAAACGAATAAGGCAAGAGCCGTGTACCAGAGTAAGGATGTATGGCGAACTACGAAAGTGACCAACTGCCGTGCAACCGAAAGCTCCCATTCCATTACCTATGGAAATGGAATTTACATGTATACGGAGAATATCACGGTAATGTCCGGAGATATGGAACTTCTCCCAAGTGAGATTATGAATCGGGATCAGGTGACGGTACGAGGCATCGATCAGACGGTGTACTCCATTACGGTGGATGTGGGACATGGATATCTTACACTGACGGGAGTGGATAATTTTGTGGACGGAATGGTGGAGATTGGAAATCTCTATCTGTACACCATTACGGAAGATATGATGATCGTGGTTCCGGAGGGACGATACGATGTAACCGTATCCAACGAAGGAGCGGAAGACACCAAGAGCGTATATATCAGCAAGGGAATGACGGTGGCACTGGACTTTTCCTATGTGCATGCCCCTGCAGCAAAGACAGGAACGGTGGAATTCCATATTAGTCCTGCCAATACCAGCCTCTATGTGGAGGGGGAGAAGGTGGATTATAAGAATCCTGTGTCCCTCGAGCAAGGCGTGTATTATATTAACTTAGTGCATGATGATTACGAGACTTATACGGGAAAATTAACGGTGGATTCCACCTATCAGATTGAAAATTACAATTTGGCGCAGTTAGTGGCACGAATTGATGGTACGACAGGCACTTCGACGAATGCAAGCAGTACTACAGCGGCTAATGGGGGCACACAGCCAACTACGGCAAGTGGCAATAACTTGACCATGCCAACCCTTGCTCCACCGGTAACACCGCCAACCACCACTACTGCCACAACACCAACAGGAACTACAACGGGAACTACCACCAAGACTCCGGTAACCACCTCGGGTGCGGTGGATGTAACCATCCAGACTCCTGTGGGAGCGGAAGTTTATGTGAATAACGATTATGTGGGAATTGCCCCGGTAACGGTGCATAAGGATCAGGGGGAATATGTGATTACCTTCCGACGCACGGGTTATGTAACGAAAAGCTATATCGTGGATGTGGACTCAACTACGGGTTCCCAAAACTTCAATTTCCCAGACATGGCAGCAGAGTAAGAGCACACCAGAAGCAGAATACCCGGCCAGCATGCAACAGCAATGGGCAGATGTAGAGCACACCAGAAGCAGAATGCCCAGCCAGCATGCAACAGCAAAGGGCAGATGTAGAACGCCCCAAAAAAAGGGCAGAGAAAGTGAGAATGAATACCATGTATGTTACAGGAAGCATTGTAACTTACAATAATATACGAACCATCGAGCATTGTATCGATACGGTACTTCAGTATACGAAGGACTTGGACTTTAAGCTTTATGTGATCGATAATGGTTCCACGGATGGGACACTGGATGTCCTGAGGCACTTTGAAACAATAAGTGACCGGGTGGAACTCATCGTCTCGAGCCATAATGATGGCTTTGGAAGCGGGCATAATAAGGTGCTTTCGAAGCTTAACTCCAAGTATCATGCAGTGATTAATCCGGATATCTCCATGACGGAGAATGTGATCGCCAATTTGTGCGAATATTTAGAAGCCCACGACGAGGTGCTTCAGATTACACCGAAGGTCCTGAATGAAGACGGGTCGGAACAACATTTGCCCAAATACACACCAACGATCCGGTATTGTTTTGTGAGTAAATTCCCCCCATTTCGCTATCTGCGAAGACGGTATACCCGCGAAGAGGAAGGGCTTAGTGAGGCAACTAGCGTGGAATTTTGTACCGGTTGCTTTTTTGTGATTCGAAGTGAAACCTTCAAGGCCCTGGGCGGCTTTGATGAGCGTTATTTTATGTATTGTGAGGATGCGGATCTATCCAAGCGCATCCGCAAGCAGGGAACCATCATCTTTTATCCAAAGACCGTGGTTACGCACCTTTGGCAGCGGGATAATACCCGAAGTCTGCGTGGAACCCTGCGTTTTATAAGTTCCTATGGCAAATTTGTGAAACGCTGGGGACTTGTCTGGTAGGACGCATATGGAGGATGACTTTCATTGGTTTATCTTATGATGGTGATTTACAATCGAAGGATGGAAGAAAGTAAGGCCTACCAAAGCCTGAAGCCCCTGTGGAGGGAGCAGATGCGACTGCTTGTAGTGGATAATTCCACCAAGGAGGAGATTTCTTCCCACAATCGCTTATGTTTAGCAAGTAACGAAGGGATGACCAAGGCGCAGTATTTGTCCCTGCCGGATAATCCGGGACTTTCCGTGGCGTATAACCGCGGGGTGGAGGAGATTGTAAGAAACGGGTGTTTTGGAACGGTGGATACATTGGATTATCTGCTGGTTTTAGATGATGACACCACGCTAAATGAGGACTATCTTCGGGCAGTGGAGCAGTGTGTGGCGCAAAAAGATGCCCCACTCTACCTTCCTTTGGTGTATGATGAACTTGGCTTGATGTCTCCGGTTCGATTAAAAACGCTAGTAGCAAAGCGCTTTGTAAGCGAGGCGGAGGCCTTACGGGTAGCGAAAGAACATCCGGAGGAACTATCTGGAATTAACTCCGGAATGGTAATTCGTATGGACTTATTCGAGAATCACCGTTATAATGAGCAAATGTTTATGGATTACATCGATCATCGGTGGATCCTCGATCTTCGGAAGGAAGGGATTGTTCCGAAGGTCATATCCGGAAAATTAGAGCAGAATTTTTCAGCAACACAGGATACGAAGAAACAGGCCTGGGATCGATTTGCCAGACAGAAGAAGGATCTTCGGATCTTTTATCAGGGCCATGGAGGGTACTATGCCTATGTGGTGGCAAAGAAGACCTTGAAACTGTGGATCAAATATGGATTTTAACCTGTAACTTGTAAGAGAAAGATGGAGGATGCAGCTTCATGTATCGTTTTCGTAATAACGTACAGAATCTGATAGTGATATTCATTGACTGTATATGTATCGCCCTTAGTATGCATTTGGCCAATTACATACGTCATAAGGAATGGATGTCCCAGGAATATGTGGTTAATATAACGGGTATTTTCCTGATTTCCTATATTCTGGTATATCTGGTGGTGAATTTTAATCGACGGATCTCGGAAAATGGGTATTTGGCAGAGCTTGTTACCTGTGCCAAGATTTCCGTCAGTGACGCATTTCTTGCGATTTTACTGATTTACTTTACACGTCGGGTGGATGCGGATTTCTCCCGTGGTTTGGTGGGATATTTCTTAGTGATCAACACCATGCTTTTATACATGTGTCACTTGATTTTGCGCACCAGTTTCAATAATTTCTATGATCATGGTGCGTCAGCCAGACAGTTATTCTTAGTCTGTGACTATGATAATGTGGCAGAACTTGTGGATTCACTCCTGCAGAAGAATCGATGGGACTATAAGGTGCGTAATATCGCCATTGTGGATTCGGATCATCGCAAGGAGAAGATTCTTGATATTCCGATTATCGCCTACACGAAGGAAGAGATTTTGGAATATTGCAAATCCAATATTGTGGATGAAATGCTGATTGTTACCGCCAATGGCAGCGTCAGTAGCATCATCAACGAAGTGATTTCCATGGGTATTACGGTGCATGTGGGATTAAAGACCTTTAATTTAAATCTGGACTCCAAATCCACGGTAACTCTGATCGGAGATCAGAGCGCCATTACCTTCTATAACCGGTTCCTGACGATGAAGGAGGCGCTGTTAAAACGACTCCTGGATCTGGTTGGAGGATTGGTGGGATCGTTGGTTGCCCTACTTTTAACCATCGTTCTTGGTCCAATGATTAAGTTAGAAAGTCCCGGACCAATCTTTTTTAAGCAGAAGCGTGTGGGAAAGAATGGCCGATATTTTATGATGTATAAGTTCCGTTCCATGTATGCGGATGCGGAGGAGCGTAAGAAGGCTCTGATGGCGCAGAATCAGATGGAAGGACTGATGTTTAAGATGGATAATGATCCGCGAATTACCAAGATTGGTAAATTCCTTCGAAATACATCCCTGGATGAATTTCCACAGTTCTTTAATGTGTTAAAGGGGGATATGAGCCTTGTGGGAACGAGACCACCAACGGTGGATGAGTTCTTACAGTACAGTAGTTATCACAAGATGCGTCTGTCCATTAAGCCTGGTATTACAGGGCTTTGGCAGATTAGCGGACGAAGTGATATTACGGATTTTGAAGAAGTAGTTCGATTGGATGTAAAATATATCAATGAATGGAACTTCTGGCTGGATATTAAAATCCTCCTAAAGACGGTGGGTGTAGTATTCAAACGAGAAGGGGCTAAATAGTTAGGATTGGGCAATTTTTCTTAGATTTCCCAAATATTGTGGTATTAATATGTGAATTGTGCTATAATTAGTCCATGTTTGATTTTTTGCAATGAAAGGTGCGTAGTATTATGAAACTTTCCGTAGCTATGGCTGCTTACAATGGAGAAAAATACATTAAAGAGCAGATTGATTCCATCATGTGTCAGATCGGCATGGATGATGAATTATGTATTTCAGTGGATCCTTCTACGGATGAGACCTATCGTATCTGCAACAAGATGAGTGAAGAGGACCCTAGAATTAAGGTTTCCATGGGACTTGGTCGTGGAGTGAAGACGAATTTTGAACAGGCAATCAAGATGTGTACTGGTGATATCATCTTCTTATCCGATCAGGATGATATCTGGGAATCGAATAAGATTATGGATGTGCTAACTTGCTTTATTGATACGGGTGCGTTACTCATTGTGCATGATGCTATGGTATGTAATGACGATTGCAGCCGTGCGTTGATACCATCCTATTTCAAGTACCGTGGCTCTAAGCCAGGAACCATGGCGAATATTGCAAAGAATTCCTATATGGGATGTTGTATGGCATTCCGTGCAGAATTGGTTCCATATTGTCTTCCAATTCCAGAGTCCGTTCCTATGCATGATCAGTGGATTGGTCTGGTTGCGGAGCGTAAGGGAGATGTACATTTCCTGAACAAGCAGTTAATCAAGTATCGTCGACATTCGAATAATGCTACGGATATCACTCATTCAGAAGTTGGTAATATGATGAAGTGGCGAATAGCTATTCTGAATGCACTTATGAAGGTTAAGTAATATGAAACGTTTCTTCCATAGCATTGGCACCTTAATTGTATTTTTGATGCAAATGCTTGTGTATGGCCTGATTTTTGGCACATTTTTCTATCTGTTTTCACGTAGACATTTCCAGTTATGGCATCTGTCCAGAACCATGGCTGTAACAATGCTGACATTTGTTTTTGTTGGCGTTCTTCTACTGATTGTATATGGTGGTTTTGATATTGGTAAGCGAAAGAATAAGCCGATTATTCTTTCGCTTTCTCTTGCAACGATTCTCACGGATTTCACTACGTGGGTAATGTTAGGTATCATGAACTACAACGAGAATAATAACTCCAGCTTCATGTTAGAAGATCCGGATGTGTTCATTCTCGTATATGCGATTCAGGTTCTTTTTATCGTTATTCTCACATTTTTAGGCAATTATATCTATTTTAAGATCTATGATCCGGAGAAATGTATTCTGATCACTGCGCATCGGGAAAATGCTGCGGGACTTTTTCGTGCTATTGAAAAGTTCAAACTCCAGTATAATATCCTCTATGTGGATGAATATCAGGATGACCGGATTTATCGTCATATCGATCGTTGCGATACGGTATTTCTTCATGAAGTTCCGATTACGGAGCGGGAGAAAATCATCGAATATTGCTATAAGAATTTCAAGAATTATTACTATACTCCGGAAATTACCGATATCGTACAGGCTAATGGAAAGCATCTCATCTTAGACGATGTGTCCCTGATTGCCAGTCCGGTGAAGGAACTGGGGGTGGAACAGCGCTTGATCAAGCGTTTGATGGATATTGTAGTATCCATTGTCGCCCTGGTATTATCCAGTCCTTTGTGGTTATTCTGTGCGATTTCTATTAAGTCCTATGATCATGGCCCGGTATTTTTCTGCCAGAATCGTGTAACGAAGAATGGTCAGATTTTCCGGTTATTAAAGTTTCGAACCATGAAGGTGGATGTGGAAAACTATTCCTCCACTGCCGTGGATGATCGAATTACCCCCATTGGTCATTTCTTAAGAAAGTATCGAATCGATGAACTGCCACAGTTTGTGAACATCCTTGCGGGGGATATGAGTGTGGTTGGTCCTCGTCCGGAAATGATTGAAAATGTTTATAATTATACCAATGAAATCCCGGAATTCGAATATCGTCTTCGTGTGAAGGCAGGGCTTACGGGCTATGCTCAGGTGGAAGGAAAGTATTCCACTTCTCCGAAGGACAAGTTAATGATGGATTTGATGTATATTGAGAATTACAGTTTCTTAATGGATATTAAGCTGTTAATGATGACGGTGATTGTTCTTTTTAAGAAGGACAGTACGGAAGGCTTCCAGGCCACTAAGGAGATTAACTGGAAGAAGTATATGAAGAAGTAACGATGAGGAGAATCGGTTCCATATGTGCGGTATATTTGGTGCATTACATGTGAATATGACAGAAGAAAAAGCATGGTACTGCTTGAATCAGCTCTATCATCGCGGTCCGGATGGGGGCTCCATCTATCAGAAGGATGGATTGACCTTGGGACATCGGCGTCTTTCGATTCTTGATGTGAGTGAACGTGGCACCCAGCCCATGCATTATGGGGATGGCCGTTACACCCTGGTATTTAATGGAGAAATCTATAATTTCCTGGAGCTTCGTAGCGAATTAGAAGCCAAGGGATATACCTTCGCTTCCGATACGGATTCGGAAGTGATCATTGCAGCTTTTATTGAGTGGGGCGAGGCTTGTGAAGAGCGTTTTAATGGAATGTGGGCCTTTGCTCTCTGGGATGCTTACGAGAAGGAATTATTTATCAGCCGGGATCGTTTTGGTGTGAAGCCATTATATTATTGCTATTTACCTTCCGGTGGATTCGCATTTGCATCGGAGATGAAGGCTTTATTGCCGCTTCTTCCGGAAGTGAAGGCGGATATGACCGCTTTTATGACCTATCGTACCAGAGTGCATTATGAGGATCAGGAGCAGTGCCTGATTGAGGGGATTCATCGATTCCCTGCGGGCTTTCATGCCCATGTGGATGGCAGCGGAGAGATTGTGCCGGAGGCGGTGAGCATTCGCCGTTACTGGAATACATTGGATCATCTCATGGAAGTTCCGGCATCTTACGAGGAACAGGTGGAATTATTCCGGGAATTATTCTTAGACTCCTGTAAACTCCGTATGCGTAGTGATGTGACCATCGGTACGGCGCTTTCCGGAGGTTTGGACTCATCGGCTTCCATCTGTGCAATGAGTCATATTGCTTCTCACGGCGGCACCGGTCGTATGCAGGATGATTGGCAGCATGCATTTGTTGCGTCCTTCCCTCATACGAAACTGGACGAATCCGCTTATGCCAAGATGGTGACGGATCATCTGGGGATTTCCAGTACTTTCCTGGAGGTGGAGGATACGGTTTCTTTAGAGAAACTGCAGGAATATGTGTATCTTTTCGAGGAACTCTACACCAATATGCAGGTTCCTATGATTAAAATCTACGAGCAGGAGCGCCTTCATAATACTTTGGTGTCCATCGACGGACATGGCGCGGACGAGCTTTATGGCGGTTATAGTTTTGATATTCTCAAGGCGCTTACGGATGCCAATGCAGTTGATGCCGACAGAATTATCAAGACTTATATGGATATGAATTCGGATCAGGACACTGTCATCGGAAGCGAGGAGTTTCTTGCGACGAAGAAGCGTCTTTACAAGGACGAAGTCTTTAAGCAGAAGGTGAAGAAATTCCTTGGTATTGCACCGATGAAGAGTGCGTATTCTTCTCATCCGAATTTTAAGAAGTTGGATACTTTAAATAAGACTTTATTTGTCTCCACCCATGAGACGATTCTTCCAACATTGCTTCGCAACTACGATCGCGCCAGCATGATCAATGGTGTGGAAATTCGTATGCCTTTCATGGATTATCGTCTGGTGCAGCTGGCCTTCTCCTTAGGGCATGAGGCCAAGGTTCGGAATTTCTATTCCAAGAATATTATTCGCGATGCCTGTGCCCCATACATGCCGAAAGAGATTGCATATCGTCGTGGTAAGATTGGATTTAATGCGCCTATTCTTGATTGGATGAAGGGCCCATATAAGGAAATGTTCCTTGATCTTACCAGTAGTAGTGGGTTTAAGTCTTCTCCACTGGTGCAGCATCCTGAAGCGGTACGGCAGGATCTGCAGGGTGTCATCGATGGCTCCAAGGGCTTCCACGAGGCGGCCATGGTTTGGAATGAGATTCAGATGTATCTTTGGGAATTGGAATTTTTGCATGGGAAGAAGCATGCGAGAGTGTAATACTTAAGAGACACAAGGTTACAGTTGAGCCGGTAAAGGCTTTCGAGGCCGATGAGGTCAAGAAGATTAGAAATTCAACCGAGCATCATATAAAAAATGAGGGAGTTATAAAATAATAAAAAATTAGTATAAAAAAACTTCTTGACATTAAGTAACATAATATATATATATATATTTGGGGGAACAATTTCATATTGAGACGTAATTTTGGGGAAACGTAAAAATAATTAAGGCAATTTTAAATTGCCTTTTTTTATGCATTCGGGCAATTAATAACATCTATTCTATCTATAACGAGATGAGTAATGAAATTACCCAGATTTATACTGCCACGATTCTCGCAGAATATCATACTGCGCAGGATTCTGCGAATACGATTCTTTCCAATGACGATAAAGACCTATTAACGTTATTACAGGTACAGGGAAATGACTTGGTAGCAACTACGGTAATTCCTGAGATGACGAAAGTTGAAAATACCATCGTTGATTTTGATACTACAACGTAAGAGTCAGTAGAACCGCAAACAGAACCTATTCCGGCATGTGCATGGTAAAAAAGGAGAAAATTAATGTCACTTTTATTGCTTAGATTTTGGATATTTTTTTTATTGCCCATAGCTTGTATTCTTGTACTTATTCCTTCAGGAATAGAAGAAAGAAAAAAATATAGGATGGAGGAATATTTAAAAACTCACTCGGAAGAACAAGCCATGAAAGAAATACGTAAATCGTATATTCGATACAGTGGTATGATTTTGTTGTGTGTGATATTTGTTATACCGTATATATTAGATTTTCCCTATGTACTTCAAGGTGAATATAAAGAAAAAAATGTCTTTGTTAAGAAGGTATATGTCTCACGTAAGACTTATACGTTGATTACTCAAGATGGTGAGGAATATCTAATTCAGCAACAAATGTTTAAGCCTGGTGACTACGTTCATATGTGCTATTTGCCACATATAAAAGCCGCTTGTGTTACCAAACAGGCTATGTTTACAGATACTTTATCAGAGACAGAAAGAGAATATTATGAATCACATCCTGCTGCCATGATTGATCCTGTAAAATTATGGAGTGCAGAAGGACTTACAGTTACAGTGGAAAAGTATATTAATGGTGGGCTATCCAGTGATGATAGGGTTATATTACATGTTGAGAATTTGTCGGACAAAACCTTATCGTTAAGGCTAAATGACCTTGTTGTGAATGGGTTTGCGAGTAAGGAGCTTGACTCAGTAGAGGTTGCCCCAGGTACTAGTGAGGAGGCGAAGGTTTTACTCCATACGAAATTATTAAGATCAATAGGCATTAATGAAATTGGTGAAATTGAATTTTATTTTAGCCTCGATGAAGGAGACTGCTTTTCTCCTATCGCTTTGAGTGACAAATGTGTATTAAAAACAGATCTATATGACGACATGGATCAGACAATAGATGATGAAGGAGTAGAATTATATAATAGTGATGGAGTTCGCATTTGCGCTAGAGTGTGGGAAGGGTTATATTCAATAAATTCTCACCAAGACTCTTCCCTTTTAATTTATGTAGAAAATAATTCAGACATTGAAAAAGCAGTATGGCCAAATAGTCTTATGGTAAATGGAATTGAAACAAGTATTCATGGATTTGTAGAAGTTTATCCAGGACAAAAGGGTGTTATTAATTATGAAAGAATAACTACGTTAGATGGTAAGGAAATTACTGAGATTAAGAATATTGATTTAAATTTTACCATTTATGATGAAATGTTTTATGGACCGGTAAGGAAAGATACTGGAGTTTTAAGTCTTACTAAGGAGTAGGAATTCTTTTTAGTAGGAGTTTAAAAGTTTTTTCCAAAAGGATCTGTAAAAGAAAAAAAGTGAGGTAAATTATGGCAAAGCAAACGGAATGGAAGTTTTTAACGGAAGATGGCTATGAACATCAAGTGAAATTAGTGAATAGGAATTCTATATCAGTAGATGGTATAATCCAAAAACTTGATAAAAGTGTAGATGGAACAACATTCGAAAAAATATATGAGATAAAACTGAATAATGGTGAAACTGTCCGATTATTTCGCGGGGTCGAAAATGCATTAACGTATCAGAATAAGAATGTTGAAACCGGTGAGCAATATGAAAAATTCATCGTACAAGGTTGGAATTCAATATTTTTTGCTATCTACAGTATATGTTTATTTTTTTTGGCAGGATATTTTGGAGCTGTCTTAGGAATATTTGCATCCGTATTTATCATTCATGTTTTTTGCAGAAGTAAATGGTCTATGCCAAAGAAAATAATAATAAGTATAGTAGTAACATTGGCAGCAATTTTAATTTGTTGTGTGATATCTTATTTTCTAAGGGATATAGTATTAATAATTCAAGGGAAATAAGTTGTTAATGGCATTGTAAAGCTAGAAAATGAGGAAAAAATAAATGGCTAAGAAAAAGTGGTTATTTTCAACACAGGATGGAAGCGAACATACAATTCGATTACTGTTAAGTGATTCCAAGGTAGAGGTTGATGGTAGTAAGCAGAAACCAGCGAAAGATCAGAAAAGTAATGAGGTTGAATCTGTATATAATCTTACCTTATCTAATGGGGAAGCAGTGACTCTCTTTAAAAACTTTTTTCACAATACCGTGACATATCAAGGAAAGGATGTTGATTCTGGAGAAACGTATGATGTCACTAGAATGAGTGAATTTCGGGTATTGTTGAGTGCATTATACATAACGATATATGCAATACTTGGTGGTGTTGGTTGTCTTTTGGCAAGTTATTTTAGTATTTATTTAACTTTTTATGTGATGTACTATAGCAAGTTTTCAAAGACAATGAAAATCGTAATCAATATTGGGATATTCCTTCTTTTTGCGGTACTTTCAGTAGTGTTTGGGGTATTTATTCAATACATTTTTACGGAATGGTAAAATTGAGAAAGATTAGTTGAATTATAGATCAGTATACCTATCCGTATGATCTGTTATAAAATAATAAAAAATTAGTATAAAAAAACTTCTTGACATTAAGTAACATAATATATATATACATATATTTGGGGGAACAATTTCATATTGAGACGTAATTTTGGGGAAACGTAAAAATAAATTAAGGCAATTTTAAATTGCCTTTTTTTATGCACTTAAAGGATGATACTCGTTTAGAGATTTCTTTTACTATAAAGAGTGGCTAATGGAGGTTTGAAAGTAATGATTAGTAATGAGTTTAAAATAATGAATCAAAATGATGTAAGACAATCTACTTACGAGTATTTACTCTGGGGAAGGCCAAGTTTTAGGTTTCATTTTATATTTTCTGCCTTTGTTTTGATTATTTCCGTATTATCCGTATTAGATTTTTTAATTTCTTCTGATAGTGATACTGATATGTTGTCTACACTATTATGCATGACAGTAGTTGTGATAATGAATATTGCAGTCATAATAAAGTGTATGTACACGAGTAATAAAGCTGCAAAGCGTTATAATGACAAAGAAAAAAATCTTTGTTTAACAATTGAGAATAGCGATGTTACATATAAGGTTATGGAAGGCGATAAAGAAATACAGTCAACAACGTATAGCGTAAATGATGTGAAAGGACTGTATAGAGTTAAGAATTATTCATTTTTAATAATGAATGA
>JAILGS010000064.1 GCA_024696615.1 Lachnospiraceae bacterium | reverse complement strand
TTGCAAAAGGGCTTTATAGATGACCTAAACCATGTCTGCATGCCATCAAGTCCTTCAAGATGCTGTGGCGGCTCTGGAATGTTAACATGGAGATGCTGTGCAAGCCACTCCCTTCTGCATCCTTTGGTTGAGTGATTATGGAGATCACTTTTAGCTGCACCTAAAAGTTTGTTTATATCGTTTTCTTTTAAACCTTCTACAAAAATATTCTCCACACCAATTCTCCTTCTGAGTTTTTTGATATTGCAGTATTGTAACAAAACAGGTTCGCCTCGTAAACAAATACACGCAAAAAGGCCCGGTACTTTCGTACCGAGCCTTTGAAATCTGCAATAGCAGATGATTATCTCTTTGAGAACTTTTTAAGATGTTGAAGTGCCGTATTTTAGGCATTTCCAGATCAAGTTGCTGTTTACCTGCTGCGTACGGTAGAAAGCTCAGGGATACTATATGCGGCTGGTGGCAACTCTATAATCACTATTGAACAATTACAAATCCGATGATACAATTAAGGAACGATTTGGTATGTTTAACATATCATCTAGAGAACACCGTTTGATTGCGCCAACAGTCTATTCGGTGTTTTCTTTTTTATATAATTATCAATAGCATTTCTCAATCGCGATGCCTGCCGCTGATCTTTACAATTAATAGTCTCAACCTTATAGTATTCTACGATTTGCAGCAGTCTCTTCAGGAAAAAATCCCATACTATCACGGACTCATTAGCTGGCATATAATCCAATAATAGAACAACACTTTTTCCTTCGAAGCTAACGCTTTCAATTGACTGTTCATTGCTTAACACCTCTGATAGTGTCAAACAGCTTTCTGAGCTTGCATGTTCTCCAGAGATATTTATCATGAGTTTTTTATTCAAAACATCTTTGTTATCCCAAAAGGTACCATACAATTTATATGACGTCTTCATACCTGTACCTCCTACATTTCAATGGCAATGCCTGTATTATACTCAATAGCACGAGTCGCGAAATCTTTCAACACCGAAACCACTTTAATATACTTTTGAGGCACAAATTGATCCGAAAGATCCTCGAGTAATGAAATAAGCTTCTCACATTTCTCTGCAGGTATATAGTCAACGTCACCATCATCAAGTAATGTGTCACAAGTAGCATTTATTTTATCAACTAAATTATCCATCAGCCAGTCATGCTCATCGAATTCCATTACATAATCTTCAACTTTATCTGGCACACCGCTACCAAGATTATATATTGGTCCGTACATACTAAGCCCTTCTAATGTTTTAGCTAGATATAATCTCATCTCATCATTTCCTTTCTTTTCATTATTTTGAAATGTGTTAATTCAAAGTCTGTACTTGGAGTTCCGTCAATTTTTGTATACATCTTAGCACTTTTGTCGTATATCCTTAGATATCCAGACGGCATGTCCACTTTTATAATATACTTGTTGTTTTCAAACTCGTATTTAACGCCCTTAGGTTTTCCTTTTACTCCTGGAGTATACTGATTAACCACATCATTGAGATTAACCATATGCTTTTTCCAATTATCGTTGAATTTTGATTCACGTACTTTGCTCCTATAGTACCTTATAGCATCAAGCATTGAACTATGAATCTGTATTCGAGCATAATGTTTTGCAGCCTGTGAATATCTCGCTTTACTATCTGCCATGGTGCACCTCCTTACACAATCTATGAAAGTCAGTGTAGACCCTGTAATCAATGCCCATGGTATCCAGCTGTTTTTCAGCCTTTTCGTCATGTTTGCCATATATTATTAGCTTTTCTGGCAAAAGCGTTAAGATTTTTTCCAGATATGAAAAATCATCCTCTGAACATAATGGATCGCAACCCAGAAAACCTGACGCGGCCATCACTCCTTGCGGGACATTTTGCCATACACAAGTAGCATCTAATCCTGCAGTCCTCGTGTTCAGAACAATGCTAATCCCATTAACAGCTAAAACTGCCAGAAAGAGTTGATTTAATAAAATCATTGCTCTCTGCCACTCTTCGTCCATATCATCCGTAAAAGTAACATCCAACCCTATAACACCCATATACATTTTGTATTCGTCGATCTCTTTCAGTAGCTTACTCAGCCTTGGATATAAATGATGATCCTTATCAAAAAAGCATAATACAGTCTTTTTTCTATTAACGACTCTTTTGTTTTTTCTCTGTGAAAAAGGGATTACTAAGTCTGGCCAGTCTCTAAGAAACATCTCATTAGTGAATATTGGAAAGCCATCTTTGTCAATAGATATCTCTTTTCCCTCGAGATACGAATATAGCTCATCAATTATTACGAATATGTCTTTTAAACTTTTGATATGCATTTTCATACCCTCCGTTTAACATTGTTTGGGATGTGATATGCATAACATATACGATTTGGTATGTTTAACACATCATCACATCCAGTTCCGTATTCAATTAACATTCCATATAAGAAAATGCTTTTTCCTGCGCCAACAGTTAAATTGCATCTTCTTCTCGTCTCAAATCATAAGCATCACACTCCTTCTGATATTAAATACTAATGATGACCTTTTTAATTTCATCATATATGATTCCTTTTCTATACATTCTTGTTTGCTCCTAGAATCAATGAAATCAATTGATTTTTTTCTTCTGCTGTAAGTTCATTTCCCTTCCTTGCAATAGCTGTTGCTATAGATGAATATGCGCTCTCACCTTTTCTTTCCACCCCATTTTGTATCTTCTTTCGTCAAAATCCCTATATATAGTATGATAAAACGTTTAAATTTCAATATCAATATACCAAATTGCAATGTGGCAATTTGTCAACATTCATCAATCGTTCCTTTTATATTTATATATATAAAAACACCCCAGGACAATTGTCCTGGGGTGTAATAAATCGTATATGATTGTCCAAAGACGTAATACGTTGTGAAACGATTATCTCTTTGAGAACTGTGGAGCACGACGAGCTGCCTTTAAGCCGTACTTCTTTCTTTCCTTCATACGTGGATCTCTTGTTAAGAAACCAGCCTTCTTTAAAGTAGATCTGTACTCATCAGAGTCAACCTGAAGTAATGCACGAGAAATACCATGACGGATTGCACCAGCCTGGCCAGTGGTACCACCACCGCGTACATTAACTAAAACGTCATACTTATCAGAAGTTCCTGTAAGTACAAGTGGCTGCTTAACAACAACCTTTAAGGTCTCAAGACCGAAATATTCATCAATATCTCTCTTATTTACAGTAATCTTACCAGTACCAGGTACAAGGTAAACTCTAGCAATACTGCTCTTTCTTCTACCAGTTCCGTAGAACTTAGCACTATTAGACTTCTTAGCCATTTTCTATCCTTCCTTTCACCTAATTAAAATGTAAGCTCTTCTGGCTTCTGTGCAGCATGTGGATGCTCAGCACCAGCGTAAACATGGAGCTTTGTATACATTTCTCTTCCTAAAGGTCCCTTTGGAAGCATACCCTTAACTGCAAGTTCTACTGCTCTTTCAGGCTTCTTAGCTAATAATTCACGAAGAGTAGTTTCCTTCACACCACCAACATAATCGGAATGGTTGAAGTAAATCTTCTGATCAAGCTTCTTACCAGAAACCTTAACCTTCTCAGCATTAACTACGATAACATAATCACCTAAATCCAAAAATGGAACGAATTCAGGCTTGTTCTTGCCTCTAAGAATAGAAGCAACTTCGGATGCAAGACGACCCAACTTGTACTGGGAAGCATCTACTACATACCACTTCTTTTCAACATTTGTTGCGCTAGGCATATAAGTGCTCATTGTATTCCTCCTAAAATTTATTTCCAGACATTGGTCTGGCTCATGAGCGGGTTCCGTATCTTGAATGCATCGCCATGCACTCACGGAATGTCCTGTCTCTCCCATGTGAGAGACTGAGCAAATGTATTCGTGGGTTATCGAATCTCATTCAGCTCTATATCATGACAACCCAGACACTCTCGTCAGATTGCCACATTGAAAAATTCTACTACACGAAATAATGATAGTCAAGTGATTTTCTAGAAAAATACATTAATCCCGACTAAATAAATCACGGGTATATACTTTTTCCTTCACATCCTCTAATTCATCGTTAAAACGGTTGGCAACAATCACATTGGCACGGGCCTTAAAACTAGAAAGATCATTCACCACTTCACTACCAAAGAAGGTTTCTCCATTGGTAAGAGTTGGTTCATAGATAATCACTTTGGCACCCTTGGCCTTTACACGCTTCATAATTCCCTGAATGGAGCTTTGTCTGAAATTATCCGAATTGGACTTCATGGTAAGACGATAAACACCCACCACTACATCCTTTTCCACTGCTGCATCCCAGGAATTATCCTTACTGTAATTATAATATTCTGCCTTCTCAAGCACACGATCGGCAATAAAATCCTTTCTGGTCCGATTGGATTCCACAATCGCCTGAATCAAATTGTTAGGAACATCCTCATAGTTGGCCAGTAACTGCTTCGTATCCTTTGGAAGACAGTAACCACCATATCCGAATGAAGGATTATTATAATGATTACCGATTCGTGGATCTAAACATACACCCTCAATAATGGACTTGGTATCCAGTCCCTTGGTTTCTGCATAAGTATCCAGCTCATTAAAGTAGCTCACCCGCAGAGCAAGATAGGTATTAGCAAACAACTTCACAGCTTCCGCTTCCGTCATGCCCATGATTAGAATCTCCACATCCTGCTTTTGTGCCCCTTCTTGTAGAAGCTTCGCAAATGTGTTCGCAGCCTCGCAAAGACGTTCATCCTCCAGATCCGTACCCACAATAATTCTACTTGGATAGAGATTATCATATAAAGCACGACCTTCTCTTAAAAATTCTGGCGAGAAGATAATATTCTTACTTCCGAATTTTTCTCGAATCGACTTGGTATATCCAACTGGAATCGTGGACTTGATAACCATAATAGCATCTGGATTTACTTCCATCACCAGCCGAATAACAGCCTCAACAGCGGAGGTATCAAAGAAATTCTTCTTGGAATCGTAATTTGTCGGAGTGGAAATCACCACAAAATCCGCTTTGGCATAAGCGGCCTTGGCATCCAGGGTAGCAGTTAAGGACAATTCCTTATGCGCTAAGTAATCCTCCAATTCCAGATCTGCAATCGGAGACTTTCTCTGATTGATCAAATTCACTTTTTCTTCCACAATATCCACCGCATATACGGTATGATGCTGGGATAATAAGGTTGCAATACTAAGGCCAACATAACCAGTACCTGCAACTGCAATGGTAAGATTCTTAAAATCCATCTTCCTACTCCTTTTCCTAGGGCCAATCCCTATTCACATCCAAATGCTCATTATACCATGGGAACTTCTAAAATCCAATATTTCACACTCATTCTCCTAATGATCTTGAAGCCCCAATCTCCCAGCGCACTTTCATTCCAATCTTTCCATACACTTTCGCACGCACTCTCCTAATGTTCTTTAAGCCCCAATCTCCCAGCGCTTTAAAATTTCATCCACGTCTTCGGCACTTAGTGGCTTTCCAAGAAAATCCTGCATTCCTGCTTCCTTGTAATTCATCCAACTGCCCTTCTGGTCCTTGGTTGCAAGCGCCACCAATAATAAATCCTGATAAGTGCCCCCAAGGCTTCGAATCGCTCTTGCCACTGCAGCACCATCCATCTGTGGCATCACAAGATCCACAAAGACACAGGCATACTGCTTCTTCTGCACCATTTCCACAGCTTTTTTTCCATCCGTTGTCGTGTCCACCATAAGTCCAAATCCTGAAAACATGGCTTTGGCCACAATTAGATTGGTTCGATTATCATCCACCACAAGAACCCAGGGTTGCGCGTGGGACTTATCTTTTTCCAAGTTTTCTGCCGACGGCTTTGAATACTCCAAGTTTTCCTCCGTCTTTATTGAACTCTCCGTGTTTTCTACCGCTTGCTTTGAAATCTCCATGGTTTCCGCCACCTGCTTGAAATTCTCCATGGTTTCCACCGACTTTATTGAACGCTCCTCGTCCGACGTACTCTTTTCTACACCTTCTCCAAGCTGCAGCCGTTCCACCAGTTCTGCACCTAGTGGACGGTAATCATCCAACTCCTGCTGAATACGAATATGGAACACACTTCCCACACCATATTCGCTTTCCACTGAAACATCGCCCCCCATCTTTTTCGCAAGATGCTTACTAATAGCAAGTCCAAGGCCGATGCCCTTCATTTTAGAAAGTTCCCGTACGCTTTCCTTACTGGTGGATGCTAATAATCGGTCCAAATGTGTTAACTCTTCCTTCTTTAATCCAACACCCGTATCCATCACATGGAAGTAGAGACTTGGGCCTGTAATTCTCCGGTCCCAGTCCGCCTTAAAAGTAATGGTTCCCTTGGTCGTATCCTTGGCCGCATTTTCAAGAAGCTGTAAAAGAAGCTGTCGGATTCGGAAGGGATCTCCATAAAGTTCTGCAGGAATGGTAGCTTCTACTTCTATAACCAATTCCACCTGTGGTGCATGGATTTTCTTACGCACCTGCTCCAATACATCACTTAAAAGTATTCCCATATCATATGGCTTTTCTTCAAGATGTACATCATCCAACAAAATAGCTGCTAAATCACTGGCTGCGGAGGCGATATTCTCATTCCGAATCTCCCCCAGAAGATCCGCCGTAGCACCCTGGAACTTGGCACCTGCATCCTTGCCCCTAGCACCAGCATCTTGTAATTGTATTCCCGCATTCTGGGACTTAAAACCTGCCTCCCTGCCCGTAAACTCGCTCTCTTGTGACTGTGCTCCTGCTTCCTGGGATTTAACTTCCTCCATGCCCTTACTTTCTTGGATATAGTAAATAGAGTAGCGAAGCGTGCCGGAGGCATCGCTAAGATCATTCTTCTTTAAAATACAGGGATGAATTTCATTGGCAGAGGTGATATACTTCGCATCCAGATACACCCGGATGACGGAACGTTCTTCCTGCTTTTGTTGGGAGCCGTCAAAAATCAGTCCTTTGCAGGACACTAAATTACTCACCGGCTGTCCTACCAATGTGGAATTTCCTGCCGAAGAAGATTTTCCTGCCGCCGGGTCAGTTCCTGCCACTGGAGATTGTCCTTCCGATGGGACGTTATTCTCCGAAGATGCCCCAAATAACTCCTTGGCATCCTTGTTCACCATCAGAATTTTCCCCTTGGCATCCGTAATCAGGATTTTAATTCCTGCTTCTTCATAGATATGATTCCAGATGCGAATCGCATCCTGCACCTTGATTGGCATGGATTTGCTATCATATGACGCATTCATTCTGCGCTTCCAGAACCATGTGCCAAGCACTATTCCCAGCATGATTCCAATGAAAATTCCCACAATCCATCCTTCCATGTTACTCCTCCTCTATTACCATGCTCCAAAATTCCCTGGCAACCATGGATAATTCCGAATTTCTAGAATGAATCAGAATATATTCTGCCATCACTCTAGGATTTTTTAATTTCTTAACCACAATCTCATCCGATGCCCCATAGCTTGCTGCTGCCTCCGGATAAATAGCTATTCCCACACCCGCTCTGGTAAGTTCATAGGCATTGATCATATGGGCCAGACGACCGATGACTTTGGGCTTGGCTCCATAGGGTTTAAACCATTCTTGAATTTCATTCAACCTAGAAATACGGGAAGGAATCAATAATTCATAGGGAGATAGCTTCACTAAATCAATATATTCCCCTTTTAAGGTGGCAAGGGGATGGTCTTTCGGAATCATGGCAATCCAAGGCTCCTTTCCCACACTGACACCCTCTAAGGACTCTTCATCAAAAGGCGCGGTAATAATGGCGATATCACATAGACCATTATGCACACGATGGCACACGTCATCCGTATTTCCATTCCAAAGATTAAATTCCACCTTCGGAAATCTGGCATGAAATTTTTTAATTTGCTCCGAAAGAAATCTTGGCGCCATACCTTCCACGGTGGCCAGATATAATGTTCCCTGCAATCCATCCTCCATATTATGAAGATCTTCTACGGACTGCTCGGATAATTGTAAGATTCGAGTGGCATAGGAAAGAAAATGATGTCCTGCCTCCGTTAATTCCAGTCCCTTGGATTTTCTGACAAATAACTGGGTTCCTAATTCTTCTTCCAAGTCCTTGATTTGCCTAGAAAGGGGCGGTTGCGCAATCATCAGTCGCTTTGCCGCTCTTGTTAGATTGCACTCTTCAGCAACCACTACAAAATATCGTATATGTCGTAATTCCATATGTTCTTGCCTCAACTTCCCAGAAATTTCCAAATTCACCCCAGTATCTTGATTTCTCGATACATGATTTCTCGTCACTTGATTTCTCGATACATGACTTCTTGATGATATACCTAAAGAGTATTGTCGTCAATCTGTTATATGTATTTCACAATATCAAATCTTCATGCTATGATATACCCATCTTCATGCGAGGGGACTCGCATCGTTGAGATAGAACACAACAACGGGGAAGCCCTCAACCATCTTCCTCGTACCTACTATCGCTAGAAAATAATAAAAGTAAATGAAATGCCCCCAGACAAAACAGGAATTGTCTGGGGGCGTTTCATATTCTATCGGTCCACATATTCTTTGCAGGATTTCCTCATGCGATAAAATTCCTTCTTATCTTCGTACATCTTCTGATCCGCCATCTTAGCTAATTCATAAATCGTAGCAGACGGATTCTCATCATGTCTTGCATAACCACAGGCAATGCACAGGTTTAAGTCAAAGACAGGGCTCTTCCACTCCTTCGTAAGAAGTGTAAGTTCATCCATGGCATGAGAAAGTTCTTCCTTTGTCATCACCACGATGGCTACGAATTCGTCACCACCGGTTCGATACAGTTCTCCATGGGAGCCCCATACTCTCTCCATACATTCTGATGCCCCTAAAATCAGAGCATCTCCCGCGTCATGGCCAATATTATCATTGACGCACTTTAATCCATTAAGATCCATTTGTACATAAACTAAGTTATCTTCCATGGGTTTAATGAGGTTATATTCTGTCAACACGCTTTCGTAGCGTCTACGATTATAGACTCCGGTCATGGCATCCATCATGGCATTCTCCTGTATGTAGAACATCCGACGGATGATGTGATAGATGATCAGCACTGCAATAACAAGGTAAATTCCCAGGATTAAGAGGGAAATTTCCAGATTGGTATTCACCTGGGAATATTTTTGACCAATTAAGATCACATAGGACCCATAGCGCTCCACCAAGCAGTAATACGGAGTTTTTCCAAGTGTTGTCTGGAACATTTCTCCCTTATCCGCACGATACCGATTGGGACCGATTCCAAGTTCCTCCAAGGTTTTCTCATGCATAAGCTTGTCCGTAGTAGCAAGGATTTCTAAATCCTCGGCATCCGCAACCAAAATACAGGTACCTTCATAGGTAGGAAGATTGTTAATCACCGCGCTGATATCATTACTTCGCATATAGTCCAAAAGTCTTACGGGCTCAATCCCCACCTGAACGATGTATGTTTCATCAAAGTTCCAGGTAGCTGCGTACATCATAGTATGTCCTTCCACAGTATTAGGAACCATATCCTGGCATAGAACCAAGGACTTATCCGTAAGCATTGGCTTAAAATAAGAGATCTGCTCCCCGGAGTCAAAATTATATCCATAGTATTTTGGATTGGTTCCGGAAATAATAGTTCCCGTAGCATCCACGATGTGGATTTCGTCCACCCCCATTAGCCGCGCAACCTTCTGCAATTCCTCGCTATTTTCCCGACTCTCCGGATTATCATCTAAGACATAGCTTACCGCTTTGGCCCGGAAGCAATATTCTTCCTTCAGATTGGACAAAATATCGGCCTCTGTTTGGGAGGCATGGTCCAAATGTCGCTCGATATGGTCCATGAATAAGCCTGCACTTTTCTTGGCCAAGGTCTCATTGGACCTTAACAAAAGCAGGTATTCCACACCAATCAATAAGAGTGTTACCAGTAAAATGATCAATATTGTATTCCATTTGTACCTTTTTTCCCACATATCAAGCCCCCTGATAACTGTTTAAAAACGTGACAAATCCATCATTTGGAAGTGGTTTGGAGTGATAAAACCCTTGAATGTACTGGCATCCCAGATTCTGAAGGTTCTCTGACATCTCCTTGCTTTCCGCTCCCTCGGCCACAATCGTAACTCCCTGCTCTCGAAACATTTCCGTAATCTTAGGAAGCGCCACATAGCGGCCGTCAAAATAGCTCCAGACGATGGACTTGTCGATTTTCACAAGCTGAAATGGCAGGGACAGCACATTGATCAAATTAGAATATCCCGTTCCATAATCATCCAGCGAAATGCTGGCACCATGGGAAATTAATGTCTCCATCAGTTCCCGCAGCTCTTCCAATTCCATTCGAGTGGATTCGGTAATTTCAAAATTAAAATACGTAAAAGGAACATCATAGCGGTTAGCCGTCTCAATCAGCTCCTTAGCTAGTCCCTTATGCATGCACTGAATCGGAGAAAGATTCACCTCAATATAGTGAATTCCTAACTGCTCCATGTCATGGTCCTGAATAAATTCGCAGACTCTCCGAAATACGATCATTCCCAGATGAAGAATCGTTCCATCATTTTCCGCAATCGGAATAAAGGCATTGGGTGGAATTACCCCAAGGATGGGATCCACTAAGCGCACCAGCGCTTCCGCCGATGCAAATGTTTTCGAATCTTTATCATAAATTGGCTGATAATATACCTGCACCGCATCCTCGTTCTTCGTTAAGGCATCCCGAAGCGCACGGCGCACGTTATTCTCATTGCGCATATCCTCCAAAATCTTTTTATCCACAGGCAGGAGTCTCGAATCCTCCCACTGCTGTGCAGCAACGGAAGCAAGCATCATCACGTCCTTCGCTTCCTGAGCCGTATGCATTTCCCGATCCAGGAAGGTATATACTAAACGAAGCTGTAAATAAATATGATCTTCCTCATTGACGGTAAAACTCTTCTTGCAATAGGCCTGAAGTCGTTCCACCACTTCTTCCAATTTCTTCTGGTTGGACTGTAATACTAATACGAAGCGCCCCTGCTCTAAGTAGAAGGCAACCCCTTCGGGATAGTGGTTTCGCAGATGAATTCCCACGCGATTTAAGACATCATCCATATTCTGGGGACCAAAAATACCCTTCAAATTCGTATAATTGGCAAAGCTAATACCTAACAGTAATGTATTTTTCTTCCATCGAATCTGCTCATTCACATAGCGAAGAAAGGCTTCGTTACTATACACTCGTGTCTTACGATCCCGCTCATACTCCGGATTTTGCACTGCCAGGAAAAGAACGGCAATTCCCGTAGTCATACATATGTTCGTGAGTAAGATGTAAGGGAACGCATACATTTGCAACATGGAGCCAACACTTACGAGAACAGGAAAGATGGTCATACCTGCCCGCTCCTTGAGGGTTAATACCCTCCAGTAATATCCCACAAATACCAAGGCAAGCATCAGATAAAACAATATAAAGGTGGTTAATACCGGATAGTAGTACCATCCTCGTTGATAGCCCTGGTCCGTAATACTAAAAAGTCCCTTCGTCCAAGGAGTGATGGCCACAAGAATCTGTAATGCGCAGAATGGGATTGTAAAAAAACGCCAGCGACTGGCAGGAGCATTGGCCCGTTCCTCCGTCACGATTACGCAATAACGATAATATAAATAATAGATACTGGTAATGCATAGGAAATAAATCACATTAATTTCATATAGAAAGGCTTGAGAATACCTGGATACATCCGTCGTAACATAGGACGCAATCATATCCGTAAGAATTGCAATCAGCTCCGTCCACATAATTCGGGTAAAAAGATAATTCTTCCGAATCGGCAAAGCTCTCTGAAGATGATAAAAGACCAAGAAAAGTCCTAACATCACCACGGCGACAATTTCATATTGTGGATTCCACATCATATCTAGCATCGTACTCATCCCCCATTCGTACTATTCCAATAGCAATTCCGTCCTACCAATTAATCCACGAAAATCCCCTTCCATCCGATGCTTCCAATTACCCAATCCAGAAGAACATCGGACACTTTTTTATTATAACAGATTTTATTAAGAAAGTATGTAGAAAGAAAAAGAGATAGGAAGAAATATTCCTCCTATCTCTGTATGGTTTTTCCTATTATTCCAAATGCTTACTTAGAAGCCTTGCTAAGAGCCTGAGCAATATCTTCCATGATATCATCCACATTCTCGATACCAACGGAAAGACGGATCATATCAGGCTTTACACCACACTCTACTAATTCCTCATCCGTTAACTGTGCATGTGTGGATGATGCTGGGTGAAGCACACAGGTATGTGCATCTGCCACATGGGTAGCAATGATGGCAAGCTTTAAGTTCTTCATAAATTCTTCTGCTGCAGCTCTACCACCCTTAACGCCGAAGGAGATGACGCCACAGGAGCCATTAGGAAGATACTTCTGGGCAAGATCATAATACTTATTACCCTTTAAACCTGGATAAGTTACGTAATTCACATTCTCATTCGCCTGAAGGAATTCAGCAACCTTCTGCGCATTCTCGCAATGTCTTGCAACACGAACAGCCAAGGACTCTAATCCTAAATTGAGCATGTAGCAGTTCATTGGGGATGGGATGGAGCCTAAATCACGCATCAACTGTGCAGTTGCCTTAGTGATATATGCCTTCTCCTTGCCAAATTTTTCTGCATAGGTAATTCCATGATAGGACTCATCTGGAGTACATAATCCTGGGAACTTCTCTGCGTGAGCCATCCAGTCAAACTTACCGGAGTCTACGATTACTCCACCAACGGTTGCATCATGTCCATCCATGTACTTGGTGGTGGAATGAATCACGATATCAGCACCCCACTCAAATGGTCTACAATTGATTGGAGTAGCGAAGGTATTATCCACAATCAAAGGAACTCCATGCTCATGAGCCTTCTTCGCAAAACGCTCAATATCAAATACCTTTAAGGATGGGTTCGCAATGGTCTCACCAAATACAGCCTTGGTATTAGGCTTAAATGCTGCCTCTAATTCCTCATCACTGCAATCTGGATCTACGAAAGTGAAATCAATGCCCATACGACGCATGGTTACATTGAATAAGTTAAAGGTTCCACCATAGATGGATGCAGATGCAACCACATGGTCCCCCTGTGTTGCAATATTAAATACGGAGAAAAAGCTTGCAGCCTGACCGGATGATGTCATCATTGCTGCAGTACCACCTTCTAATGCTGCAATCTTTGCTGCCACATAGTCATTGGTTGGATTCTGAAGTCTGGTATAAAAATATCCCTCTGCTTCTAATTCGAAAAGCTTTGCCATATCAGCACTGGTATCATACTTAAATGTTGTACTCTGTACAATTGGGATCATTCTGGATTCGCCATTCTTAGGGGTATAACCAGCCTCAATACATTTGGTTTCCTGTCTCATATAATTCTCCTCTGTTCTTCATACATTCGATGACTGACGCATCAGCCAACTGTGATACATTTTACCATATTTTTCATGGATGTGAATCAAAAAATACAATCTCCTAAGGAATTTAACAAAGCCAGTGCTTCTTTACTGGAATAAATGTATTCCAACCAAAAATCTTCCCCTCCTAAGGCCGCAGGATTCTCTTCAAACTGCTCTAAAATCCGCTGATATTCCCGCAAGCTATGTCCGGTTCGTTTTTGAATCATCTGATTTAAGTACTTTGGATCAGAAAATCCTGCATTTTGCGCCAGTTCTTCCTGGGACAAATGTGCTGTACGAAGTAACATCATGGCCTTCTCATATCGCAGATTATTCAGATACTCCTGAAAGGAGATTCCATAATACTCCGTGAACAGATGGGAAATATGGGTAGTGGTAAGTCCTTCTAAGTCCGCTAAATCCTTGAGTCGGATCGGGGATAGGTAATTTTCATCCAGATAATCCTGAATTCTCTGTATTCTTTGATTCTTTTTCTTTCGCCGCTCATAACTGACCGGGCTTAGAATTTCATGGGGCAGGGTTTCTAATACATGCTGCAAGAGAATGAGAATGCTACTTAAAAAGGCCACTTCCTCCCCGGCGGAAGCGCTAAAATACCGCTTTGCTACTTGAATCATGGATTTTTGACAATTCTCATAGAGGTTTCTTGGTGGCATGTGCGTAGTGTTTCCCCGGCATGTAATGTCATGGGAAGCGTTCTCGTATTGCGGAGTGTCATGGGAAGCATTCTTGTCTTGGGGAGTGTCATGGGAAACATTCTTGTCTTGCGGAGTGTCATGGGAAGCATTCTCGTATTGCGGAGTCACAGGATAAAACATCAGATTCTTCCAATACGGAATATAATCCCTTAGAAAATGCCTGGAAATCTGAATAAACAATCCCACCAAGGCTCCATCTTTGGCATCAATCTCATGCATTTCCCCGGAATTGACAATCACAAAGCTTCCCTTGGTTAAGGCAATACTGTGATCCTTTAAATTCATTCGCCCCGTTCCTTCTAACACCAGTAACAGTTCAAATGCACCATGCATGTGATAGTTACGATAGCGAATCTTATTCACAAAGACCTTGACATGTGGAATCCTCTCATAGGAAACCACTTCATATTCCTGGGTGTTACTTGCCATATGCAGGATTGGTTGCTTGGGTGATTTGTGATTCATTTGCTGAGCCATACTGCGCCTTCTTTCTGTCCTCTTCCGATTGCTATTTCATGCTTCCGGTTGCAATTTCATACTTCCGATTGCTATTTCATAATTCCGATTGCAATTTCATTCTTCCATCCACTACCTGTACCAGTGATCTTTCGTTCTAACATTTCATATTGGAATATTATATCATAATCGCAAGATTGTCGGAAGATAATCACATCTTTGTAATTGTGCAAAATAAATATATTTATTATAATTTAAAGCACATTGTTGTAGAATTATGCCAAACCCAAATCCCGGGACAAGTTTATCTTGTCTCGGGCATAATTCACAAGATTATCAATTTTTAGGAGGGTATTTATGTCAGAGATTTTTAGTAACATCCCAACCATTGCATATGAAGGTCCGGATTCCAAGAATCCATTGGCCTTTAAGCACTATAACGCTG